>NZ_JAHUTH010000013.1:0-206366 GCF_025376855.1 Variovorax endophyticus | reverse complement strand
TGTATGGACCGGGCACATGGTGGACAGGTGTGCGAGGACATGGTGGACACCATCGGGCGTATCGCCCGATCGGAAGACGACCATGCCCTGGAGCACCCGAGACACCATGAGCCTGAGAGAAGAGTTCGTTGCCCTGGCACGCCAGGAAGGTGCCAATCGGCGTGAGCTGTGCCGGCGCTTCGGCATCAGCCCGCAGACCGGCTACAAATGGCTCGCACGCAGCGCCACGCTGGGTGCCGCCGGCCTGGGCGATGCCAGTCGCCGCCCGCACCACAGCCCCGGCGAGACCTCGCCCGAACTTCAACAATCCATCGTCTCGCTGCGCCAGCAGCACCCTGCCTGGGGCGCACGCAAGCTCGCACGGCGCCTGAGTGACCTCGGACAGGGTTGCCTGGCTCCGAGCACCGTCAACTCCATCCTCAAGCGCCACGGCCTCATCAGCGCCCAGGCCAGCAGTGCGGCCACCGCCTGGCAGCGCTTCGAGCACGAGGCGCCCAACAGCCTCTGGCAGATCGACTTCAAGGGCTACGTGTCCACCGCAGCGGGGCCCTGCCATCCGCTGACGCTGCTGGACGACCACTCTCGCTACAACCTGGCCCTGCGCGCCTGTGCCCGCCAGCAAACGGCCAGCGTGAAGGAGCAGTTGCAGGACGTCTTCTCCCGCTACGGCCTGCCGGTGCGCATCAATGCGGACAACGGCGCACCCTGGGGCAGTCCGCGCGAGCCGGGCCAGCTCAGCGAACTCGCGCTGTGGCTCATCCGCCTGGGCGTGCGGGTGAGCTTCAGCAGCCCCTATCACCCGCAGACCAACGGCAAGGACGAGCGCTTCCATCGCAGCCTGAAGGCGGAGTTGCTGGCCGGGCGCAGCTTCCAGGATCTGGCGCAGGCACAGCAGCAGTTCGATCGCTGGAGGCGTATCTACAACCATGAGCGCCCGCACCAGGCGCTGGGCATGAACACCCCGGCGAGCCGGTATCGCGCCAGCGAGAGGGCCTATCCGAGGACGCTGCCACCGCTCGAGTACGGCCCGAACGACACGGTGGTGAAGGTCGGCTGGCTGGGGGAGGTGCGCTTCAAGAGCAAGCGCTTCAAGGTGTCCGCAGCACTCAAGGACCACGAGATCGCGCTGCGCGCGCAGCCCGGGCGAGAGGGCTGCGACGACGTCTACTTCGTGCACCACAAGCTGCGCGAGATCGACCTGCGCGAGGCCTGAGCCACCATGCAGAATGTGTCCACCATGTCCTCGCACATGTGTCACCCATGTCTCCGGTCCATACAGTCTCGCCAAAAGAAAGTAACCAAAGAAAAGGCGACCCCGCTGTCTGTGTCCCTCCGCTTCGCTGCGGGCAACCTGCGGTGCTCGGAGAAAGCGGGGGGCCGCAGAACTCGCTTCGCTCAGACAGCTGCGGCCCTGATCCCGCCTTCTCCTGCGCTCCTCGGCACAGCCAGAGGGGAGTGGGTCGGGCCATCGCTTCGCTCGGCCATTGCATGGTGGCCGGGCCTTCGCTTTGCTCGGCCGGTACCATCTCCCCATGTCTTCTTTTCCTTTCGCCGCGGTTCTCTTCGACTGCGACGGTGTCCTCGTCGACTCCGAACCCATCACCAACCGCGTGCTTGCCGAGATGCTCGGCGAACTGGGCTGGCCTCTCACCACCGACGAATCGATGCGCATCTTCACCGGCAAGGCGGTGAAGGACGAAGCCGACCTGATCGAGTCGAAGACCGGCTTTCGCATCACGCCCGAATGGCTGCATGGCTTTCGCGAGCGCCGCAACGAGGCGCTCGAGCGGGACCTGACGGCGATTCCGAATGCGCCCGCCGCGGTGCGCGCGCTGTTCGAGCAGCTCGACGGGCGCATCGCCTGCGCCTCGGGCGCGGATCGCTTCAAGGTCGAGTTGCAGCTCGAGAAGGTCGGCATCCTCGAATGCTTCGCGGGGCGGATCTTCAGCGGGCACGAGATGCCGCGCTCGAAGCCGGCGCCCGACGTGTACCTCGCGGCGGCGGCGGCGCTGGGCGTGGACCCGAAGCGCTGCGCGGTGGTCGAGGACACGGTCACGGGCGCGATGGCGGGCGTGGCGGCGGGCGCGACGGTGTTCGGCTACAGCACGGGCGAGTCGGGCCACAGCGGGCCCGAGGCGCTGCGCAGCGTCGGCGCGGTGCAGGTGTTCGGCGACATGGCCGAACTGCCGGCACTGCTCGCGGCGCACCGGCCCATCGGCTGAAGCGAACACCCACCGGCGGCAGGGCTGCCGGCTTTCTGGTCGAATGGACGACCGCCACCGCTCACCACGCAACGCCCACCAGGAGCCCCCGCGCATGACCTCCGAGTACAAGACCGAACAGCCCGACCGCAGCGAGATCGACGCCCTGCAAGGCCCCGCGGTGATCGAGTTCGGCACCAACTGGTGCGGCGTCTGCAAGGCCGCGCAGCCGGACATCGCCGCCGCCTTCGCGCAGCATCCGGGCCTGCGCCACATCAAGGTCGAGGACGGCAGCGGGCGTCCGCTGGGCCGCTCGTTCGGCGTGAAGCTGTGGCCCACGCTGGTGTTCATGCGCGACGGCCGCGAAGTGGCCAAGCTGGTGCGGCCCACCGACAGCGCCTCGATCGCCGAGGCGCTCGCGAAGATCGCTCAGCCGGCCTGAGCGCGCCGGCCGCGCGCCGGCCTGGCCATCGACAGGATCAGGCGGTAGAGCGCCTGCGCGGCGGGCGACAGCACCGCGCCCTTGCGCGACAGCAGCGCGAAGCTGCGCCGCACCGTGGGCCGCGCGAGCGCGATCAGCACGATGCGCGGATAGGTGCCGTCCTGCACGGCCAGCCGGGGTACCACGGCGGCGCCCACGCCCTGCGCCACCAGCCCGACGGCCGTCGAGCTGCGCTGCACCTCGTAGACGAAGGGCAGGTCGAGCCCGCTCGGTGCCAGCGCCGCATCGAGCAGCGGGCGATTGCTGCTGCCCGGGCCCGGCACGATCAGCGCGTGGCCCTCGAGCTGCGACCAGGCGATGCTGCGGCGGCGCGCCAGCGGATGGTCGTCGCGGCAGGCCAGCACGAAGCGGTCGTCCAGCAGCGGCACGCGCTCCAGAGCGGGGTCGTAGGACTCGGCGATGCTGATGCCGAACTCGGCCTCGCGCTGCAGGATCGCTCCCGCCACGCCGGCCGAGGCGTGGTCGAGGATGCGGATGTGGTTGCCCGGGTGCAGCGCGCTGTAGGCCTGGATCACCGCGGGCAGGAACTGCACGCCCACCGTCGGCACGCAGGCCAGCGTCACGTTGCCACGCGAGGCCTGGCCGGCCTCGCGGATGCCGAGCATGGCCGAGGAGATGTCGGCGAGCAGCCGCCGCGCCTGCGGCAGGAAGTTCTGGCCGATCGCGGTGAGTGCCAGCGAGCGCGTGGTGCGTTCCACCAGCCGTACGCCGAGCACCGCCTCGAGGTTCTGCAGCCGACGCGTCAGCGCCGTGGAGCTGATATGCAGCGAATCGGCACCGGCATGAAAGCTGCCGTGCTCCGCCACGGCGAGGAATGCCTGCAGGCCGAGCATGTCCACTTTCATGAGGCGATTGCAGCAATGGTCCAGATAAATTCATTTTACGCAGCCGGGTTGCGGGCACAGAATCCGCCGCATGAACATCACGGTGCTGGACGACTACTTCGACACGCTGCGCACGCTGCCCTGCTTCGCCAAGCTCAAGGGGCACGAGGTGACGGTGTGGAACGACCACGTGGACGAGCCCGACGAACTGGTGCGCCGGCTGTCGCAGGCCGACGCGGTGGTGCTGATCCGCGAACGCACCGCGCTGCGCGCGCCGGTGCTCGAGCGGCTGCCGCGGCTGCGGCTGATCAGCCAGCGCAGCGTCTATCCGCACATCGACGTCGAGGCCTGCACGCGGCTGGGCATCGTGCTGTCGTCGGACCAGCATGCGGGCACGCCTTCGTACGCGGCGGCCGAACTCACATGGGCGCTGCTGCTGTGCGCGGCGCGGCGGATTCCGCAGCAGATGGCGTCGCTGCAGCGCGGCGGCTGGCAGACCGGCGTGGGCGGCACGCTGCGCGGCAGGACGCTCGGGATCTACGGCTACGGCCGCATCGGGCAGGCGGTGGCGGGCTACGCCGAGGCCTTCGGCATGAAGGTGCGCGTGTGGGCGCGGCCCGAATCGATGGCCCGGGCGCGCGCGGACGGCCGCGAATGCGCGCCCGACCGCGAGAGCTTCTTCGGCGACTGCGACGCGGTCTCGCTCCACATGCGGCTGGTGCCGGCCACGCGCGGCATCGTGCGGCGCGAGGACCTCGCGCGCATGAAGCCCGATGCGATCCTCGTGAACACCAGCCGCGCCGGCCTGATCGAGCCCGGTGCGCTGGTGGCGGCGCTGCGGGCCGGCCGGCCCGGCATGGGCGCGGTCGACGTCTACGAGACCGAGCCGCTGCTCGATCCCGCCGATCCGCTGCTGCGGTTGCCGAACCTGGTCTGCACGCCGCACATCGGCTACGTGACGCGCGAGGAGTACGAGCTTCAGTTCTCCGACGTGTTCGACCAGATCGTGGCCTTTGCCGGCGGGCAGCCGAGCAACGTCGTCAATCCCGAGGTGCTCGGCCGCCTGCGCGCCGCGTCCACCCCGGCATGAACGAGGCGCTGCAGCGGCTCGCCGCCGCGGCCCGGCTGGAGGATGCGGCGCAGGAGCCGCTGCGGCTGCGCTTCGGCTTCGCCTGCGTGCAGCGCGTGCGGCATCTGCTCGAGGCACCCGAGGCGCTGCGGGGTCTCGACGTGCTCGGCGCGTACCTCGAAGGCCGCGGCAGCCGCGCCGAACTCGCGCAGGCGGCACAGCGCATGGCGCGCATCGCCGCCAGCCATCCGGGCTCCGGCTCGATCGATGCGTCGGCCCATGCGGCGGTGTCCGCGACCTACGCGGTGTTCCAGGCCGTGGCCGGGCGCGCGCTGCAGGCCGCGGAGTACGCGGCCTACGCCACCGTCTATGCCTATGGCGCCTACGCGATCGCGGACCCCGAGGCCTTCGCCGAGGAGTTCGCGTGGCAGGCCCGGACCTTCGCCGCGTTGAGCCGCGGCCACGCGGCGGCCGCCTGAAGGCCGCCGCGGGTTAATCCCGATCCGCCGCCGCTTCGTGCGGCGCGCCCGCGGGGGGACAATTTCCGCATGCAAGCCATGTGGCGCGTTCCGGCCCTCGCCAGCCAGCAGTCGCTCGACCTGCGGGCCGTGTCGCTGCTGCTCGACGTGCCGCGCGACCTGGCGCCCGCGCGCGCGATGCTGCACTTCCTCAATGCGCTGCTGCCGGTGGAGTACATCTCGCTGGTGCAGCATGCGCCCGATGCACCGGTGCAGATCGAGGGCCACTCCCATGGCGCGGGGGTGCGTAACGTCACGCGCGACTGCTTCGCGCAGTACCGGCGCCATTTCTACGGTTTCGACGATGCGACGGGCATCGCGCAGCGCATGGCTGGCACGGGCGGCGAGGTCGACGAGTTGACGGCGCTGCACATGCATGCCGAGCAGATCCCCGACCCCGGCTGGCGGCGCCAGATCTACGAGCGCGAGCACCTGAGCGACCGGCTCGCGCTGCTCTACCTGCCGGTGGCCCGCGGCCGCGCCTTCTCGGTCAACCTCTACCGGCGCGACTCGATGGGCCGCTTCGCGCCCGGCGAGATCGAGCGCGTGCTCGCGGTCGCGCCGCTGCTGCGGCAGGTGCACCGGCATGCGCTGGGCACCGGCGCGGGCGCGCTCGACATGGACAGCCGCATCGCGCTCGCGCAGGCCCGGCTCGCCGACACGCCGCTGAGCCGCCGCGAGCGCGAGGTCTGCGCGCGCATCGCCTGCGGGCTCACGGCCGACGGCATCGCGGCCGACCTCGACATCGCGCTGTCGAGCGTGCATACGCTGCGCAAGCGCGCCTACGGCAAGCTCGGCATCCACGACCGCGCGGCGCTGGTGCGGCTGGCCGGCTGAGGCCGCATACCCGCCAACGTCCCCTGCGCGGGGGACGCGCGCCGCGGCGCATGCGACCACCATCGAAGACAGATCATTCGATGGAGACGAGAAGCGCATGTTCATCCGCAACTGCTGGTACGTGGTCGCCTGGGACCACGAGATTCCCGCCGAGGGCCTGTTCAACCGCACCGTCATCGGCGAGCCGCTGCTGCTGTACCGCACCGCGCAGGGCGAGGTGGTGGCGCTCGAGGACCGCTGCTGCCATCGCCATGCGCCGCTGTCCAAGGGCCGGCGCGAGGGCGACTGCGTGCGCTGCGGCTACCACGGGCTCAAGTTCGATGCGCGCGGCCTCTGCGTCGAGGTGCCGGGCATGGCGACGGTGCCGCCGCGCGCACGGGTGCGCAGCTACCCGGTGGCGGTGCGCAACCGCTGGGTGTTCGTGTGGATGGGCGAAGCCGAGCGCGCCGACACGGCGCTGCTGCCCGACAACTTCTCGTGCGACCACCCCGAGTGGCGCCACATCCCGGGCTACCTGCACTACGACACGCCCTACCTGCTGATCTGCGACAACCTGCTGGACTTCTCGCACCTGAGCTACGTGCACGAGAAGACGCTCGGCGGCTCGACCGCGATCGCGCAGGCGCGGCCCGAGATCGAGAAGATCGAGCGCGGCCTGCGCGTGACGCGCCGGGTGGCGAACGTGCCGCCGCCCGCGCACTGGGCCGGCGCGCGGCCCTTCGCGCCCGGTGCGCGCTTCGACCGCTGGTTCGTCTACGACTTCGTGCTGCCGGGCACGCTGCTGATGCAGTCGGGTGGGCGTCCCGTGGAGGACGCCGAGGGCGACATGCGCCATGCCGTCGAGCTGCACAGCTGCCAGACCCTGACGCCCGAGACCGAGACCAGCACCCACTACTTCTTCCAGCAGGCGCACCGGCCCTCGCTCGGCGGCGAGCAGCTCACGCGCACGCTCTACGACAGCCTGATCGTGGCCTTCAACGAGGACCGCGACATGATCACCGCGCAGGCCCGCAACATCGAGCACGCGCCCTTGCTGCCGATGCTGCCGCTGGCCATGGATTCGGCGCTGGTGCAGTTCCGCCGGCTGGTGGCGCAGGCGCTCGAGGACGAGCAGCGCAGCGATGCGCCCCCGCGGCGCGCGCAGCCCGAGCGTGCCGCGAGCTGCTGACACGCGCCGCCAGACAACACAAGAACCCACGAGGAGACAAGACCATGTTCAAGCTGCTTTCGATCGCCTGCACCGCGCTGGCCTTCGCCGTTCCCGCCGCCGCCCAGCAGGCCTACCCGTCGCGGCCGATCCGCATCGTCGTGCCCTATCCGGCCGGCGGCGCCACCGACTACGTGGCGCGCACCGTCGGCGAACGCCTGTCGAAGGCGCTGGGCCAGCCGGTGGTGATCGACAACAAGGCGGGCGCGGCCGGTGCCATCGGTGCCGCCGAGGTGGCGCGCGCCAGGGCCGACGGCTACACGCTGCTGATGACGATCACCGACTCGCAGATCAACAACACCGCGCTCTACCGCACGCTGGCCTACGACCCGCGCAAGGACTTCGCGCCGATCACGCAGATCGTGCGCAGCCCGGCGCTGATCTCGACCCACCCGGGCTCGGGCCTGCGCAGCCTCGCCGACCTCAAGGCCAAGGCCGGCTCCGGCGGCGCCAAGCTCAGCTATGCCTCCTGGGGCATCGGCGGCCTGGGCCACCTGGCCGGCGAGAGCCTCAACCGCGGCCTGGGCGGCGGCATGGTGCACGTGCCGCAGCGCGGCGAGGGGCTGGTGGTCACCGACCTGCTGTCGGGCACGGTCGACATCGGGCTGTCGTCGGTGGCGAGCGCTATGCAGCACGTGCCGGGCGGCAAGATCGTGCCGCTGGCCGTGCTCGGGCGCCAGCGCTCGAGCACGCTGCCGCAGGTGCCGACGATGCACGAGCTGGGCTTCGACGACCCGCTCTACGACAGCAACGTCTGGATCGGTCTGCTGGCGCCCGCGGCCATGCCGAAGCCCATCGTGGAGCGGCTCGCGAAGGAGGTGCGCGAGGTGGTGGGCGCGCCCGAGGTCGGCCAGCAGTTCGTGGCCCGCGGCTTCGAGATCATGAACAGCACGCCCGAGCAGTTCGCCAGCGCCTACCGCGCCGAGTTCGACGTCATCACGCGGCGCATGCGCGAACTGAGCATCGAGGCGCAGTGAGCGCAGGGGCCGCCGCGGCGTTCACGTGGAGGCATCCCGGCTTCGCGACGGCCCGGGTCCGGGCGCCGGCGTGGCCGCCTGCTGCCGGAAGTCCCTGGGCGCGAGTCCCGTCCATTGCAGGAAGGCGCGCGAGAAGCTCTTCTCGTTGCGGAAGCCCGCCGCCAGCGCGACCTGCTTGATCGGCCGGTGGGTGCGCCGCAGCAGGTCGACCGCGAGCTCGTGCCGCACCTCGTTCTTGAGCGCCTGCAGCGAGCTGCCTTCCTCCTGCAACTGGCGGTGCAGGGTGCGGCTCGACACGTTGAGCAGCGTGGCCAGCGCCTCGGCGGTGGTGGTCTCGGCGGCGCGCGAGCGCAGCAGCTCGCGCACGCGCTGGCCCAGCAGCCGGTCGCGCCGGTACTGCAGGATGGTCAGCGGCAGCGCGCGCTTGAGCATGGTGCGCAGCGCGCGCTCGTCGCGCTGCAGCGGCAGCGCGAGGTAGCGCTCGTCGAAGGCGATGCTCGCGCGCGCCGCGTCGAAGCGCACCTCGGGCGTGAACATCGCCGCGTAGGCGTCGCGGTGCGCCGGCGCCGGAAAGGGAAAGCCGGCCTGCCGCAGCGAGATGCGCGAATCGATGGCCCAGCACATGTAGCCGTGCATGAAGCGCAGGCTGGTCACGAGGCAGAACTCGCGGAAGGCCGGGGCCAGCGGCCGGTTCTCGGCGATGCGCAGCGTGGCCACGCCGCCCGCCACCTCGAGCGCGAGGCCGATGTCCTCGGTCAGCAGCCGGTGGTGGCGGCACCAGCGCTTGATCGCCACGCCGAGGTCGGGCGAGGTCAGCGAGGCGCGGCACAGCATGCCGTAGCTGCCCCAGGGCAGGCGGCGCGAGAACCAGCCCAGCGCCTCGTCGTCGAGCTCCTGCATCGCATGGCCCGACAGCGCCTCGAACTGCGCCGCCGTCACGCGCGCGCCGGGCCGCGCGAGCTCGCGCGGCGTGATCTGTGCCGCCTTCAGCGCCTCGGACGGGTCCTGGCCGTAGCGCTCGTAGCCCTTGACGATGGCTCGCACGAAGGCCATCGGCGTGACGGCGCGGGCAGGTCGGAGGAAGGAGGGGGAGGACATGGCAAGGCGGTGCCGGCGTGGCGCAAATTGCAACCATTGTGGCGCCAATTGCGGCGCGACGAGGCGTAAGCTGCGACCTTTCCAGCGCGTCGTGGCGCGGGCAGCCCCACGCGCCGGCCCCCTTCAGAGGAGACAACACCCATGCACGATCCCGGCCTGAACTTCGACCTGGGCGAGACCATCGACTCGCTGCGCAGCGCGATCCAGGACTTCGCCGCGAATGAAATCGCGCCCCGCGCCGCCGACATCGACCGCGAGAACCTGTTCCCGCACGACCTCTGGAAGAAGCTCGGCGACCTCGGCCTGCACGGCATGACCGTGAAGGAGGAGTACGGCGGCACCGAGCTCGGCTACCTCGCCCACATCGTGGCGATGGAAGAGGTGTCGCGCGCCTCGGCCTCGGTCGGCCTGTCGTACGGCGCGCACTCGAACCTGTGCGTGAACCAGATCCACCGCAACGGCAGCGAGGCGCAGAAGAAGAAGTACCTGCCCAAGCTGGTGAGCGGCGAGCACGTGGGCGCGTTGGCCATGAGCGAGCCCAATGCCGGCTCCGACGTGGTGAGCATGAAGCTCAAGGCCGAGAAGAAGGACGGCTACTACGTGCTCAACGGCGGCAAGATGTGGATCACCAACGGCGGCGACGCCGACACGCTGGTGATCTACGGCAAGACCGAGCCCGAGATGGGCGCGCGCGGCATGACCGCCTTCATCGTCGAGAAGGGCTTCAAGGGCTTCTCGGCCGGCACCAAGCTCGACAAGCTCGGCATGCGCGGCTCCAACACCTTCCCGCTGTTTTTCGACAACTGCGAGGTGCCCGAGGAGAACGTGCTCGGCGGCGAGGGCCAGGGCGCGAAGGTGCTGATGAGCGGCCTCGACTACGAGCGCGCCGTGCTCTCGGGCGGCCCGCTGGGCATCATGGCCGCCTGCATGGATGCGGTGCTGCCCTTCATCCACGAGCGCAAGCAGTTCGGCCAGAGCATCGGCGAGTTCCAGCTCATGCAGGGCAAGATCGCTGACATGTACTCGACCTGGCAGGCCACGCGCGCCTACGTCTACGCCGTGGGCAAGGCCTGCGACCGCAACGACCATGCGCGCACCTTCCGCAAGGACGCGGCCGGCGCGATCCTCTACTCGGCCGAGAAGGCGACCTGGATGGCCGGCGAGGCGATCCAGGCGCTCGGCGGCGTGGGCTACACCAAGGAATTCCCGGTCGAACGGCTGTGGCGCGACGCCAAGCTCTACGAGATCGGCGCGGGCACCAGCGAGATCCGGCGCATGCTGATCGGGCGCGAGCTGTTCGCCGAGACCGCATAAGCCGTCGTTCCCCCTCCCCGCGGGAGGGCGCAGACCAGGAGACAAGGACATCAACATGACTGCAGCACTGACCGAGAGCTACGGCAAGGGCGCCACCGACGTCCCCCTCATCGAACAGACCATCGGCGACTTCTTCGACGATATGGTCGAGCGGCAACCCGATCGCGAGGCGCTCGTGAGCCGCCACGAAGGCCTGCGCTTCAGCTACCGCGAGCTGCAGGCCGAGTCGGACCGGCTCGCCAGCGCGCTGCTGAAGCTGGGGCTCGCGCCGGGCGACCGCGTGGGCATCTGGTCGCACAACAACGCGCCGTGGGTGCTGATGCAGATCGCCACCGCCAAGGTCGGCCTGATCCTCGTCAACATCAATCCCGCCTACCGCACCGCCGAGCTCGAGTACGCGCTCAACAAGGTCGGCTGCAAGGCGCTGGTGACGATGGCGCAGTTCAAGACCAGCGACTACCTCGGCATGCTGCAGGAGCTCGGCCCGAAGCGGCTGCCGCAGCTGGCCCACACCTTCTGGATCGACAAGGCCGGCGAGGGCGCCGAGGTGCCCGGCATGCGGCGCTTCTCGGCGCTGCTGACCAGCGGCGACGCGGCCGACCCGAAGGTGGCCGCGGTGCAGAAGACGCTGAAGGCCACCGACCCGATCAACATCCAGTTCACCAGCGGCACCACGGGCTTTCCCAAGGGCGCGACGCTGACGCACCGCAACATCCTCAACAACGGCTTCTTCATCGGCGAGTGCATGAAGCTCGGGCCGGACGACCGGCTGTGCATCCCGGTGCCGCTCTACCACTGCTTCGGCATGGTGCTCGGCAACCTGGCCTGCCTCACGCACGGCTCGGCCATCGTCTATCCGAACGACGGCTTCGATCCGCTGACCGTGCTCGAGACGGTGCAGGCCGAGAAATGCACCGGCCTGCATGGCGTGCCGACGATGTTCATCGCCGAGCTCGACCATCCGCGCTTCAAGGAGTTCGACCTCTCGACCCTGCGCACCGGCATCATGGCCGGCTCGCCATGCCCGATCGAGGTGATGAAGCGCGTGGTCAGCGAGATGCACCTCGAGCAGATCACCATCGCCTACGGCATGACCGAGACCAGCCCCGTGAGCTGCCAGAGCAGCACCGACACGCCGCTCGACCGCCGCGTGTCGACCGTGGGCACGGTGCAGCCGCACCTCGAGGTGAAGATCGTCGACCCCGAGACCGGCAGGACCATGCCGCCGGGCCAGTCGGGCGAGCTCTGCACGCGCGGCTATTCGGTGATGCACGGCTACTGGGATGACGAGCCCAAGACGCGCGAGGCCATCGATGCCGAGCACTGGATGCACACCGGCGACCTCGCGACCATGGACGCCGAGGGCTACGTCAACATCGTGGGCCGCATCAAGGACATGGTGATCCGCGGCGGCGAGAACATCTATCCGCGCGAGATCGAGGAGTTCCTCTACCGCCATCCCAAGGTGCAGGACGTGCAGGTGGTGGGCCTGCCCGACCGCAAGTACGGCGAGGAGCTCTGCGCCTGGATCATCGCCAAGCCCGGCCAGAGCGTCACCGAGGAAGAGGTGCGCGACTTCTGCAAGGGCCAGATCGCGCACTACAAGGTGCCGAAGTACATCCGCTTCGTGCCGGCCTTCCCGATGACCGTGACCGGCAAGATCCAGAAGTTCAAGATCCGCGACGAGATGAAGGCCGAGCTCGGCCTCGACGAAGCGCGCACCGCCTGAACACGGGGGCCCGCGCGCCCCGTTCCCGACATTGACTGCACCATGACCCAACTCGAAACCAAACTCAACGCCCGCTCGGCCGACTTCCAGGCCAATGCCGCCGCCATGCGCGCGCTGGTCGACGACCTGCAGTCGCAGTTCGCCAGGGTGGAGCTAGGCGGCGGCGAGGCCGCGCGCGCCAAGCACACGGCGCGCGGCAAGCTGCTGCCGCGCGAACGCGTGGCCGAGCTGCTCGATCCGGGCACGCCCTTCCTCGAGCTGTCGCCGCTGGCCGCGCACGGCATGTACAAGGGCGACGCGCCCGGCGCCGGCATCATCGCGGGCATCGGCCGGGTCAACGGCGTCGACTGCATGGTGGTGTGCAACGACGCCACTGTGAAGGGCGGCACCTACTACCCGATGACGGTGAAGAAGCACCTGCGCGCGCAGGAGATCGCCGAGCAGAACCGGCTGCCCTGCATCTACCTGGTCGACTCGGGCGGCGCCAACCTGCCGAACCAGGACGAGGTGTTCCCCGACCGCGAGCACTTCGGCCGCATCTTCTACAACCAGGCCAACATGAGTGCCCAGGGCATCGGCCAGATCGCCGTGGTCATGGGCTCGTGCACCGCGGGCGGCGCCTACGTGCCGGCGATGAGCGACGAATCGATCATCGTGAAGAACCAGGGCACCATCTTCCTGGGCGGCCCGCCGCTGGTGAAGGCGGCCACCGGCGAGGTGGTGACGGCCGAGGACCTGGGCGGCGGCGACGTGCACACGCGGCTGTCGGGCGTGGCCGACCACCTGGCGCAGAACGACCTGCATGCGCTGGCGCTGGCGCGCTCGGCGGTGGCCAACCTCAACGCGAAGGCGGCCGAGGGCCCGGCCAAGGCCGCGGTGCGCGAGCCCGCGTTCCCGCGCGAGGAGCTCTACGGCGTGATCCCCACCGACACGCGCAAGCCCTTCGACGTGCGCGAGATCATCGCGCGCGTGGTCGACGGCAGCGAGTTCCACGAGTTCAAGGCCCGCTTCGGCGCCACCCTGGTCTGCGGCTTCGCCGAGATCGAGGGCATGCCGGTGGGCATCGTCGCCAACAACGGCATCCTGTTCTCCGAATCGGCGCAGAAGGGCGCGCACTTCATCGAGCTGTGCTGCCAGCGCAAGACGCCGCTGGTGTTCCTGCAGAACATCACGGGCTTCATGGTGGGCCGCAAGTACGAGAACGAAGGCATCGCGCGCCACGGCGCCAAGATGGTGACGGCCGTGGCCACCGCCAACGTGCCGAAGTTCACCATCATCATCGGCGGCAGCTTCGGCGCCGGCAACTACGGCATGTGCGGCCGGGCCTACAGCCCGCGCTTCCTCTGGATGTGGCCCAACGCGCGCATCAGCGTGATGGGCGGCGAACAGGCCGCGAGCGTGCTCGCGACCGTGCGGCGCGACGGCATCGAGGCCAAGGGCGGCCAATGGAGCGCCGACGAGGAGGAGGCCTTCAAGGCGCCGATCCGCCAGCAGTACGAGGACCAGGGCCATCCCTACTACGCCACCGCGCGGCTGTGGGACGACGGCATCATCGATCCGGCCGACACGCGCCGCGTGCTCGCGCTGGGCCTGGCGGCCGCGCGCAACGCGCCGATCCCCGAGCCGAAGTTCGGCATCTTCCGCATGTGAGGAGGAACGCGGCATGAGCGACTTCACCAAGCTGAGCCTCGCGACCGACGGCGCCGTCGCGCGCATCTGGCTCGACCAGCCCGAGGCACGCAACGCCTTCGACGACGTGGTCATCGCCGAGCTGACGCGGGCCTTCACCGAGGCCGGCGCGGCACCGCAGGTCAAGGCCATCGTGCTGGGCGCCAACGGCCCGGCCTTCTGCGCCGGCGCCAACCTCAACTGGATGCGCCGCATGGCCGACTACAGCCGCGACGAGAACATCGCCGACGCCGGCAAGCTCGCCGCCATGCTGCGCACCATCGCCGAGTGCCCCAAGCCGACCATCGCGCGCGTGCAGGGCGACGTCTACGCGGGCGGCATGGGGCTGGTCGCGGCCTGCGACATGGCCGTGAGCGTGGACAGCGCCTGGTACTGCCTGAGCGAGGTCAAGATCGGCCTGGTGCCCGCCACCATCAGCCCCTACGTGCTGCGCGCCATGGGCACGCGCGCCTCGCAGCGCTACTTCCTCACGGCCGAGCGCTTCGGCGCCGCCGAGGCGCACCGCATCGGCTTCGTGCACGAGGTGGTGGCGGCCGATGCGCTCGATGCCAAGGTCGACGAGCTGCTGAAGGCGCTGACCGGCGCGAGCCCGGCCGCCGTGCGCGCCTGCAAGCAGCTGGTGGCCGACGTGGCGGGCCGCGAGATCGACGATGCGCTGATCGCGAAGACGGTCGAGGGCATCGCCGACATCCGCGCCAGCGACGAGGGCCGCGAGGGCGTGCAGGCCTTCCTGCAGAAGCGCAAGCCGTCCTGGCTCGCGGGCGCGTCGTCCTGACCGGCTCCTTCATCCCATGACCGCGCTCGACATGCCCCAGCTGCTCGCCCTGGCCGCCGCCATCGGCTGGGCCAGCGGCGTGCGGCTGTACCTGGTGGTGCTGCTCACGGGCCTGGTCGGCTACCTCGGCTGGGTGCCGCTGCCGGGCGGGCTGCAGCTGCTCGCGCATCCGGTGGTGATCGCGGCCAGCGGCTTCATGGTGTTCGTCGAGTTCTTCGCCGACAAGATCCCGGGGCTCGATTCGCTCTGGGACGTGGTCCACACCGCGATCCGCATCCCCGCGGGCGCGGCGCTCGCGGCCAGCGTGTTCGGCGTCGACCATGGCGCGATGGCGCTGGTGGCGGCGCTGCTCGGCGGCGGCTTCGCGGCCACCGCGCATGCGGCCAAGGCCACCACGCGCGCGGCCATCAACACCTCGCCCGAACCGTTCTCGAACGTGGGCGCCTCGCTGGTCGAGGACACCATGGTGCCCGCGGGCCTGTGGCTGGCCGTGGCGCATCCCTTCGTCTTCCTCGTGCTGTTCGTGCTCGTGCTGGTCGCGAGCGTGTGGCTGATCCGCAAGAGCTGGCGCTTCCTCAGGGCGCTGTTCTCCCGCGTCGCCCGCATCTTCAGCGGCCGGCCCGATCCGGGCGTCGTGCCCGCGTTTCAACTGAAAAAGAATCCTCCGGGAGACTCGTCCAATGTTTAAGAAGATCCTGATTGCGAACCGTGGCGAGATCGCCTGCCGCGTCGCCGCCACCGCGCGCCGCATGGCGATCCGCACGGTCGCCGTGTACTCCGATGCCGACGCGCATGCCAACCACGTGCGCGCCTGCGACGAGTCGGTGCACCTGGGCGGCAGCGCGCCGAAGGACAGCTACCTGCGCTGGGAGAAGATCCTCGAGGCCGCCAAGGCCACGGGCGCCGAGGCGGTGCATCCGGGCTACGGCTTCCTCAGCGAGAACGAGGAGTTCGCGCAGGCCTGCGCCGACGCCGGCCTGGTCTTCATCGGCCCGCCGCCCTCGGCGATCAAGGCCATGGGCCTGAAGGCCGAGTCGAAGCAGCTGATGGAGAAGGCCGGCGTGCCGCTGGTGCCCGGCTACCACGGCCATGACCAGGACCCGGCGCTGCTGCAGCGCGAGGCCGACCGCATCGGCTACCCGGTGCTGATCAAGGCCAGCGCGGGTGGTGGCGGCAAGGGCATGCGCGCGGTCGACAAGGCGGCCGACTTCGAGGCCGCGCTGGCCTCGTGCAAGCGCGAGGCCATCAACAGCTTCGGCGACGACGCGGTGCTGATCGAGAAGTACGTGCAGCGCCCGCGCCACATCGAGATCCAGGTCTTCGGCGACAGCCACGGCAACTACGTCTACCTGTTCGAGCGCGACTGCTCGGTGCAGCGGCGCCACCAGAAGGTGCTCGAGGAAGCGCCCGCGCCCGGCATGACCGAGGCGATGCGCCAGCAGATGGGCGAGGCCGCGGTGGCCGCGGCGCGCGCCGTGGACTACGTGGGCGCGGGCACGGTGGAGTTCATCGTGGAGCAGCGCGACGGCGGGGAGATGAACTTCTTCTTCATGGAGATGAACACCCGCCTGCAGGTCGAACACCCGGTGACCGAAGCCATCACCGGCCTCGACCTCGTCGAATGGCAACTGCGCGTCGCCGCGGGCGGCACGCTGCCCGCGCAGCAGTCCGAGCTGCGGATCCACGGCCATGCGATCGAGGCGCGCATCTGCGCCGAGAACCCCGACAACAACTTCCTGCCCGCCACCGGCACCCTGCGCATCTACCGCAAGCCGCAGGCCACGGCCTTCCAGCGCAGCCGCGTGCGCATCGACGACGGCGTGCGCGAGGGCGGCGAGATCTCGCCGTTCTACGACTCGATGATCGCCAAGCTGATCGTGCACGGCGCCACGCGCGACGAGGCGCTCGCGCGGCTCGACGCGGCGCTGGCGCAGACCCACATCGTGGGCGTGGCGACCAACGTGCAGTTCCTGCGCGGCGTGCTGGCGACCGAGTCGTTCTCGAAGGCCAACCTCGACACCGCGCTGATCGAGCGCGAGCGCGCCGTGCTGTTCGACCGCGAGACCCTGGGCCTGCCGCTGGCGGCGGCCGCGGCCGTGGCGCGCACCGCGCTCGCCGCGGCGCCGGCCGGCAGCATCGACCCCTTCGCGCGCCGCGACGGCTGGCGCGCGCTCGGCGAGTACACGCGCCGCTTCGACTTCGAATTCCGCGGCGCCGAGCAGAGCGCGCTGCTGACCTACAAGCGCGACGGCAGCCTGTGGCTCGAGGCCGGCGGCGTGGCCGGTCCGCTGGTCGTCGGCCGCCTGCCCACGGGCGAGATCGAGCTCGAGTTCGCGGGCCAGCGCCAGACGCTCGACGTCTACCTCGACGATGCCACGGCCCATGTCTTCGCCGCGGCCGGCGCGACCCGCATCACCGCCATCGACCGCCTCGCCCATGCCGGCGACACGCAGGCCGAGGGCGGTCGCCTCACGGCACCGATGCCGGGCAAGGTCGTGTCCTTCTCGGTCAAGGCCGGCGACAAGGTCAGCCGCGGCCAGCCGCTGGCGGTGATGGAGGCGATGAAGATGGAGCACACCATCGCCGCGCCGGCCGACGGCACGGTCGAGGAGCTGCTGTTCGCGCCGGGCGAGCAGGTGGCCGAGGGGGACGAGCTGCTGCGCATGGCCAAGACGGCCTGAATCCGCGGCCCCGGTCACGGGGCTTGCAAGCTGTTACCAGATGGCGGCGCCGGTTTTAACCCCGGCGCCGCCCACAGGCCGTATCACCGCGATGCCCACTTCCCTTGAAGGATTCTTCATGACGCATCGCCAGCCGCAGCCTTCCTCGTTCTCTCCCTTCCAGCGCCTCGGCGCCCGCCCCCGCATGCTGCTGCTCGCGCTGGCCGCGGCCCTGACGCTCAGCGCCTGCGAGCGGCGCGACGCGGCCGCGGAAGTCGATGCCGCCGCGGCCCGGCCCTCGGGCAACTACGCGGCCGGCGGCGCGATGGAGTCCAGGCGCATGCGCATGGCCGAGCCGGCACCGCCCGCGCCCGCCGCGATGTCGCTCGACCAGCAGGCCGAGAAGCAGGTGGGCGAGAGCGCGCCGCTGCAGCGCTACCTCGCGATCCGCCAGGACCTCAACGTCGAGGTCGCGCCCGACCAGCTCGCCGAATCCTGGGGCAAGGTGCGCGACCTCTGCGGCACCCTGCGCTGCGAGCTGCTGTCGTCCTCGCTGCTGCGCGAGACGCCGCAGCAGGCCGGCAATGCCACGCTCGAGATGCGCGTGGAGCCGGCCGACGTCGAGAAGCTGCTGGCCGGCCTCGCGGGCGTGGCGAAGGTGGTGGCGCACAACACCACCAGCGAGGACAAGACCGCCGAGGTGATCGACGTCGAGGCGCGCATCAAGAACCGCACCGAGTTCCGCGACAGCCTGCGCGTCATGCTGCGCGACACCACCACCAAGCGCACCATGGCCGACCTGCTGCAGATCCAGCGCACGCTGGCCGACACCCAGGCCGAGCTCGATGCCTCGGCGACGCAGCGCAAGGTGCTGCAGCAGCAGACCAGCAAGCAGCACATCCAGATCCAGTTCACGACAGTGCGCGCGCTGGTCGGCGGCGGCGAGAGCTACAACCCGATGACGCAGGCCCTGCGCAACGCGGGCCGCGTGCTGGCCGAGAGCGTGGGCAGCCTGATCACTTTCGTGGCGGCGGTGCTGCCGTGGCTGCTGTTGCTGGTGCCCGTGCTGTGGGGCGTGCGCCGGCTGTGGCTGCGCCGGCGCCAGGCCAGGGCCGCCTGAGGCGGCGGCACCGGCACGAGGGAAGCGAGGGTGCGTGGGTGGCCGTTCAGCCGACCACGACCTCGCTGATCTGCATCACCGGCGCGATGTCGGTGTAGTTCCTCACATCGCCGAGGATCTCCTTGGCATGCGGGCCGAAGGCACCCTGGAAGGCCTCGACGGAATCGCAGAACACGTGGCACATGCCGACGTAGGTGGGCTTGGCGCCGGGCGCGCCGCCGGCCAGGCCCTTGTCGATGGTGTAGGACTTGCAGGCATCGCCCATGCGCGCCTTCAGCAGGGGCATGTGCTTGTCGCGGTAGTAGTCGTGGTCGAAGCGGGCGCCTTCGGTGTAGGGGTACATCACACTGACTTTGATCATGGGTAGGGTCTCCGGATTGAACGATCAAGCATAGGAGATGGCGCATGGGCACACAAGGCGTGGGCTGTCGCCATCGGCACCACCCCTGGACCCACCGAGTGACGCAACCATGACACCCGAACTGCAAGCCCTGAAGGACAAGACCCTCGCGAGCATGGTCGACTACATGCGCAACGACGAGGAGGACCCGGACCACGATCCCGAATTCGATCCCGGCTACACGCAGGCCGAGGTCGACCGCTGCGCCGAGATCGTCGACGAGTACCTCGCGACGCTGACGGCGATCGACGAGGCCTCGGAGGCGAAGCGCGACGCCGCGATCCTCGCGGCCGTCGAGCGCGTGGTGCTGCAGCTCAACCGCCTCAACGAGGACAGCGAGGGCAGCCTGATCGAGACCGACCAGCGCGAGGACCTGTGCGAGCTGATCATCGCGGCCGCGAGCCATGCGGGCCTGGAGACCGAGGGCGAGGACATCACAGAGGAATGGCGCGAGTGGTGACGCGGGCCGCCTCGGCGACGGCGACGTTCGCCGTGCGCGCCTAAGATTCGCTCCATGCGAATCACCGTCTACCTCACCGACAACCGTCCCGACCCCTGGATCGAAGGCCTGAAGGCCGAACTGCCCGACGCCGAGATCGAAGCCTGGCGCCCCGGCGCGCCGCAGGCCGACCATGCGGTCGTGTGGGCGCCGCCGCAGCAGTTCATCGACGAGCAGCCCGCGCTGCGCGGCATCTTCAACATCGGCGCCGGCGTCGACGCGCTGCTCAAGCTCCGCATTCCAACCGGCACGCGCATCGTGCGGCTCGA
Organism: Variovorax endophyticus; assembly: GCF_025376855.1. Taxonomy (NCBI): domain Bacteria; kingdom Pseudomonadati; phylum Pseudomonadota; class Betaproteobacteria; order Burkholderiales; family Comamonadaceae; genus Variovorax; species Variovorax endophyticus. Next base: position 186,678 of record NZ_JAHUTH010000013.1, on the reverse strand, counting down.
CGACGCGGGCATGTCGGTGCAGATGGCCGAGTACGTGTGCCACACGCTGATCCGCCACTTCCGCGAGTTCGATGCCTACGAGGCCGATGCGCGCGAAGGCAAGTGGAGCTACCGCCGGCCCAAGGCGCGCAGCGACTTCCCGGTCGGCATCATGGGCCTGGGCGTGCTCGGCGAACGGGTCGCGAAGGCGGTCGCGCAGTTCGAGTTCCCGGTGCTGGGCTGGAGCCGCTCGCCCAAGCAGATCGAGGGCGTGCGCGTGTTCAGCGGCGAGGCGCAGTTCGACGAGTTCCTGTCGTCCACGCGCGTGCTGGTCAACCTGCTGCCGCTGACCGAGGCCACGCGCGGCATCCTCAACCGCGAGACGCTCGGCAAGCTGCGGCCCGAGGGTTACCTGATCAGCATCGCGCGCGGCGCGCACCTGGTCGAGGACGACCTGATTCCGCTGATCGATGGCGGCCGGCTCGCGGGCGCCACGCTCGACGTGTTCCAGGTCGAGCCGCTGCCGGCCGACCATGCCTTCTGGCGCCATCCAAAAATCGTCGTGACGCCGCATGGCTCGGCGCGCACGCTGCGCGAGGAGTCGATCGCGCAGATCGCCGGGAAGATCCGCGCGATGGAGCAGGGGCTGCCGATCGCGGGCGTGGTCGACCCGGTGCGCGGCTACTGAGCCAACGCATCCTTCCGTCGCCCGCCGGAATGCGCCGCGGGCAGGGGAAACCCTGGGGCAATAATTTTTCACAAGCATGAAAATCTTTTCATGACTGTGAAAACCGCCTTCCGGGTGATCGAGATCGTCGAGCTCTTCGCCCGCGAGAAGCAGCCGCTCGCGCTCTCGGAGATGGCGCGCCTGCTCGACATGCCGGTGTCGAGCTGCCTGGGCCTGATCCGCACGCTCGAGGAGCAGGGCTACATGTACGAGACCGGCCGGCGCCAGGGCTACTACCCGACCGGCCGGCTGCTCGCGATGGCGCAGGTCATCGCGGCGCACGACCCGGTGCTCGACCGCGTGAAGGCCACGCTCGAGGAGCTGCGCGACGCGGCGCGCGAGACGGTGGTGTTCGGCAAGTTCCGCGACGCGGGCCAGGTGGTCTACCTCGAGGTGCTGAGCGCGCCGCAGAGCATCCGCTACACGGCGGAGTCGGGCGAGACGCGCCCGGCCTACGCCAACTCCATCGGCCGCGCGCTGCTGTCCACGCTGGCGCCCGACGCGCGCCGCCTGCTGCTCGAGGGCATGGCGCTGGTACCGCTGACCGAGGCCACGCTGACCACGGTCGAGGCGATCGAGGCCGAGCTGCAGCGCTCGGCCACGCGCGGCTGGTACGGCAACCTCGGCGAGAGCATTCCCGACCTGATCGGCCTGGCCTGGCCGCTGCGCATCGGCGGCGAGGCCTATGCGATCTCGGTCGCCGGCCCGCGCTACCGCATGGAAGCACGCATCGAGGAGATCGCCGCGATGCTGCGCTCGGCCTGCCTCGCGATCGAACCCAAGACGGAGAACCCCCGATGACGACCGCCACCGCCCCCCGCTATTTCGTGCGCGAAGCCGAGATCGAGGGCTACCACCCCGCCAACCACACGGGCACGCTCAACAAGCGGCTGATCGGCCCCGAGACCGTGGGCGCGAAGCAGCTCGAGGTGCTGGTGGGCCACATCCAGAAGGGCAAGGGCGCGCTGCCGCATGCGCACCCGGGCATCGAGCAGGTCTGCTACCTGCTCGAGGGCCGCGCGGTGGCCGAGGTCGGCGGTCAGCGGCAGGAGCTGCACCCGGGCGACAGCTGTTTCTTTCCGGCCGACGCGATGCACACCTTCACGGTGGTGAGCGACGAGCCGGTGCGCGTGCTGGTGATCTACAGCCCGCCCTACGAGGAATCGCCGGAGCGCGTGATCCGGCCCTGACCACAACCACCCGGAGACAACCACCATGCAGACGAAGAACGCGACAGAACCGGTCGCGGTGGCGCAGCGCCGCCGTTTCATTGCCATCGGCGCCGCCGCCGGCCTCGCGGGCGCCGCGCCCTGGGCCTTCGCGCAGGACGGCTATCCGAAGCAGCCGATCAAGATGATCGTGCCCTTCGCGGCCGGCAGCGGCACCGATGCGGTGGCGCGCATCACGGCGCAGATGCTCGGCGAGGCGCTCAAGGGCTCGGTGATCGTCGACAACCGCGCGGGCGCCAACGGCGTGATCGCGGCCGAACTCGTGGCCAAGGCACCGCCCGACGGCTACACGCTGTTCATGACCACCAACACCACGCACTCGGCCAACCCGAGCCTGATGAAGTCGCTGCCCTACGACCCGGTGAAGGACTTCGCGCCCGTGAGCCGCATGGGCAACCTGCCGTTCATGCTGGTGGTCAACAACGAGCTGCCCGTGAAGAACGTGGCCGAGCTGCTGGCCTGGGGCCGCGCGCATCCGGGCAAGCTCAGCTACGCGAGCGGCAACAGCACCGGCATCGTGAGCGGCGCCACGCTCTCGCGCATGAGCGGCGTGCCGATGCTGCACGTGCCCTACAAGAGCACGCCGCCGGCCATCGCCGACCTGATCGGCGGGCAGGTGTCGATGATGGTGGTCGACCTCGCGGCCGGCCTGGCGACCGTGAAGGCCGGCAAGATGCGCGCGATCGCGGTCACCACGCAGGAGCGCACCCAGCTCTTTCCCGAGCTGCCGCCGCTGGCCGACACGCCCGAGCTCAAGGGCTTCGACATCACCTCCTGGAACGGCGTGTTCGCGCCGGCCGGCACGCCGCGCGACGTGGTGCTGAAGCTCAACAAGGTGCTCGCGGCGATGGCCAACGGCGCGGCCTTCCGCGAGCGCGTGAGCAAGCTGGGCTTCGATGCCTTCGGCAGCACGCCCGAGGAACTGGGCGCGTTCACGGTGGCGGAACTCGCGAAGTGGAAGAAGCTGATCCAGGCCGCGGGGATCCAGCCCGAATGAGCGAAGCGTCCGCCGCCACCGGCCCGCTGCAGGGCATCCGCATCCTCGACCTCACGGCCGTGGTGATGGGGCCCTACGCCACGCAGACCCTCGGCGACCTCGGCGCCGACGTGATCAAGGTCGAGCCGCCCGGCGGCGACAACCTGCGCGCCGTCGGCCCGATGCGCCATGCGGGCATGGGCGCGATGGCGCTGCACCTCAACCGCAACAAGCGCTCGATCGTGCTCGACCTCAAGCAGCCCGAGGGCCGCGAGGCCTGCCTGCGGCTCGCGGCCGGCTGCGACGCGCTGATCTACAACACGCGGCCGCAGGCGATGGCGCGGCTCGGCCTGGGCTACGAGGCGGTGGCCGCGGTCAACCCGAAGATCGTCTACCTCGGCGCCTTCGGCTATGGAGAAGACGGCCCCTATGCCGGCAAGCCCGCCTACGACGACCTGATCCAGGGCGCGGCCGGCGTGGCCTCGCTGTTCGCGCAGCAAAGCGGCGGCGAGCCGCGCTACGCGCCCGTGACCCTGGCCGACCGCGCGGTGGGCCTGCAGGCCGCGATCGCGTTGCTCGCGGCCGTGCTGCATGCGCAGCGCACGGGGCGCGGCCAGGCAGTCGAGGTGCCGATGTTCGAGGCGCTGTCGCAGTTCGTGATGGGCGACCACCTCGGCGGCCACAGCTTCGAGCCGCCGCTGGGCCCCACTGGCTACGCGCGCCTGCTGGCCGCGCACCGCAAGCCCTACGCCACGGCCGACGGCCACCTCGGCGTGCTGATCTACAACGACAAGCACTGGCAGGCCTTCTTCGCATTGATCGGCCGGCCCGAGCTGCGCGACTCGCCGATGTTCGGCACCCACACCGCGCGCGCCGCGAACATCGGCGCGGTCTATGCGTTCGTGGCCGAGGTGATGGCCACGCGCGGCAGCGAGGAATGGATCGCGCTGCTCGAGGCGGCCGACATCCCGGTCGCGCGGCTGCACAGCACCGAGAGCCTGCTCGACGATCCGCACCTGCGCGCCGTCGGCTTCTTCCCCGAACTCGACCATCCGAGCGAGGGCCGCATCCGCACGCTCGCGCCGGTCGGCCGCTACGGCGCCACGCCGGCCTCGATCCGTCGCCCGGCGCCGCGCATCGGCGAGCAGAGCGTGGAGCTGCTGCGCGAGGCCGGCTATGCCGAGGACGCGATCGCCGGGCTGCTCGCGCGCGGCGTCACCCTGCAACCGGATCCCGCGAAGGACAGCGAATGAATTTCTCCCTCAATGACGACCAGCGCTCGCTGGTCGCGGCCATCGAACGGCTGTGCGAAGACTTCCCCGCCGAGTACTGGCGCGAGCACGACGACCGCGCCGAGTTTCCGCACGAGTTCCACCGCGCCGTGGCCGCGAGCGGCTGGCTCGGCATCGCCATGCCCGAGGCGCAGGGCGGCGCGGGCCTGGGCATCGTCGAGGCGGCGCTGATGATGCGCGCCATCAGCGCCTCGGGCGCGGGCATGTCGGGCGCGTCGTCGGTGCACATGAACATCTTCGGCCTTAACCCGGTGGTGGTGTTCGGCAGCGAGGCACAGCGCCAGCGCTTCCTGCCGCCGCTGATCGCGGGCCGCGAGAAGGCCTGCTTCGCCGTGACCGAGCCCGACGCGGGGCTCGACACCACGCGGCTGAAGACGCAGGCGCTGCGCCAGGCCGACGGCGGCTACCGGCTGCACGGCCGCAAGATCTGGATCTCGACCGCGCAGGTGGCCGACCGCATGCTGATCCTCGCGCGCACCACGCCGCTCGAGCAGGTGAAGAAGCCCACGCAGGGCCTCACGCTGTTCTACACCGCGCTCGACCGCGCCAAGGTCGAGGTGCGCGAGATCCACAAGCTGGGCCGCGCGGCGGTCGACTCGAACATGCTGTTCATCGACGGGCTCGAGGTGCCGCAGGAGGACCGCATCGGCGAGGAGGGCCGGGGCTTCGAGTACATCCTGCACGGGCTCAACCCCGAGCGCATCCTGATCGCGGCGGAAGCCATCGGCATCGGCCGCGCGGCACTGCGCATCGCCTCGCAGTACGCGCAGGAGCGCGTGGTGTTCGGCCGGCCGATCGGCCAGAACCAGGGCGTGGCGCATCCGCTCGCGCGCGCCTGGGCCAACCTCGAGGCGGCCGACCTGATGATGCTCAAGGCCGCCACGCTCTACGACGCGGGCGAGCCCTGCGGCATCGAGGCCAATGCCGCCAAGTACCTCGCGGCCGAGGCCGCGCACGACGCCTGCCAGAACGCGGTGCTCACGCTCGGCGGCATGGGCTACGCGAAGGAATACCACGTCGAGCGGCTGCTGCGCGAGAGCTACATCCCGCGCATCGCGCCCGTGAGCCCGCAGATGATCCTGAACTTCATCGCCGAGAAGGCGCTCGGGCTGCCGAAGTCCTACTGAGCGTCAGTCGACGCGGATGTTCTTCGCCTTCACGATGCGGCTGTAGATCTCCGCGTCGCGCCGCAGTGCCGCCGCCATCTCGGCCTGCGTGAGTCCCAGCGGCTCGCTGTTGAGCTCGCGGATGCGCTTCGCGAGCTCGGGGTCCCTGCTGGCCTCGATCATCACGGCGTTGAAGCGCTGCTGGATCGCCGCCGGCGTCGCGGCCGGCGCCCACAGGCCGTGCCACGAGGTCATCGTGAGGCCCGGCACCACCTCGGCGAGCGTGGGCACCTCGGGCATGGCCGGATGCCGGCTCGGGCCCGAATAGGCCAGCGCCTGCACGCGGCCGCTGCTGATCAGCGGATAGCCGGTGGCGATCGGCTCCATCACCGTGTCGACCTGGCCGCCGATCACGTCGGCCACCGGGCTCGCTCGGTAGGGCACGTGCAGCATGTCGGTGCCGGTCTCGTCCTTGAGCCATTCCACGATCAGGTGCGAGGGACTGCCCGCGCCGTAGGAGGCATGCGAGATCGAGCCCGGCTTCGCCTTCGCGGCGGCCAGCAGTTCCTTGATCGACTTCGCGGGCAGCTTCGGGCTCGCGATCAGCACCAGCCCCTGCCGCATCGTGGTGGCGACCGGCACCAGGTCCTTCTGCGGATCGAAGGGCAGCCTGGCGTAGATGTAGGGGTTGATCGTGAACGCGGTCGAGAGGTTGTAGAGGAAGGTGTAGCCGTCGGGCGGCGCCTTGGCCACGGTGTCGGAGGCGAGGTTGCCGGCCGTGCCCGGCTTGTTGTCGATCACCACCGGCACGCCGAGCTGCTTGCCCATGTAGTCGCCGTAGAGCCGCGCGAAGATGTCCGGCGGCGTGCCGGGCGCGAAGCCCACCACGATGCGGATCGGCTTGTTGGGCCAGGCCGTGCCCTGGGCCAGGGCGAGACTGCAGGCCAGGGCAAGGAAGAGGCCGGCCAGCCATTGGAATCGGGTACGCATGTCTGTCTCCTGTCGCGGGAGGTCCCGCTCTTTTTTATCGAACCGATCAATCGACCTGCGCGCCCGAGCGCTGCACCGCCTCGCCCCACTTGGCGATCTCGGTGCGCGCGAAGGCGTCGAGCTGGTCGGCATTCATCTCGGCCTGCTCGATGCCCTGCTGCGCGAGCTTCTCGCGCACCTCGGGCTGGGCCAGCACCTGGCGCGTGGCCTCGCGCAGCCGGTCGCGCTGCGCGGCGGGCATGCCGGCGGGCGCGTACAACATGAACCAGGCGACGAGGTCGAAGTCCTTCACGCCCTGTTCCATCAGCGTGGGCACCTCGGGCGCGGCGGCGCTGCGCTTCGCGCCCGAGGCGCCGATCGCGCGCAGCTTGCCCGCGCGCACCTGCGGCAGCACCGCGGCCGGGTGATAGAACATGAACTGCACGTTGCCGGCCATCAGCTCGGTCATGGCCTGCGCGCCGTCGCGGTAGGGCACGTGCATGAAGCTCTTGCCGAGCCGCACGTTGAGCAGCTCGCCGGCCAGGTGGCCCGAGGTGCCGTTGCCGGCCGAGGCGAAGTTCACGTTGCCGCTCGCGTTGCCCAGGTCGGCCACGCGCTTCCACGGCGAGCCGGCGGGCACCACCAGCAGCGTGGGCGTGGCGCCGATGAAGCCCAGCGGGACGAAGTCGCGCAGCGGCTGGTAGCTCAGGCGCTTGTAGAGCGAGGGGTTGATGGCGTGCGTGCCGACCGTGCCCAGCAGCAGGGTCTGGCCGTCGGCGCCGGCGCGCGCGACCTGCTCGCTGCCGATGGCGCCACCCGCGCCGGGCTTGTTCTCGACGATCGCGCCGGTGCCGAGCTGGCGGCCCAGCGCGTCGGCCAGGATGCGGCCGACGATGTCGGTCGAGGTGCCGGCACCGAAGGGCACGACGATCTTCAGCGGCCGCGCGGCGCCCGGCGCCTGCGCGAGCGCCGCGCCCGTGGCCAGCAGCGCGCCGGCCAGCAGCAGGCGGCGCTTCATGCCGCGCTCCCGAAGCCGGCGGGCAGCTCGCCCTCGTACTGCAGCTCGCGCGTGGCCTGGTAGGACAGCGCGAAGCCGCTCGGCGTCTCGGCCTCCTCGGCCAGGTGCGCGATCAGCCCCGCGGTGCGCGCGAGGATCGGCACGCCGCGCAGCGAGGCCACCGGGAAGCCCACGCCCAGCAGCACGGCCGGGATCGCGGCCGAGACGTTCATGCGCAGCTCGCGGCCCACGATGGCGGGGATGGCGCGTTCGAGCGCCTGCGCGATCTGCACGTAGCGCAGGTCGGCGCCAGCCTCGGTCGCGACCTCGATCAGCCGGTCCACGCGCGGATCGTTGGCCTTGTGCAGCGGATGGCCGTAGCCGGGAATGGCCTGGCGGCCTTCCTTCAGCGCGCGGATGGTGTCGGCCGCCACGGCGTCGAGCGCCTCGCCCGCGTCGACGCGCGCCGCCACGCCGGCGAACAGCCGGCCCGCGGTCTCCGAGGCGCCGAGGATCACCGAGCCGCAGCCCAGGATGCCCGCGGCCACCGCGCCCTGCAGCGCATCGGGCGCGGCCGCGAAGGTCATGCGGCTGGCCTGCACGCTGGGCACCAGGCCGTGCTCGGCGATCGCCACCAGCGTGGCGTCGAGCACCGCGCTGCAGGCGGCATCGGGACGACGGCCGGTGAGCAGCAGGAAGAAGTAGTCCGAGAACGAGACGCGGCCGATCAGGTCGCGGCAGAGGTCCTGGCCGCGCACGACGATGGTGTGTTCGTCCGAGGTGCAGATGGCGCTGCGCGGGACGGTGGATTTGCCGATTTTCATGGGAGGGCGTTCGCGGTGGCGGGTTGCAGATGGAAGTCGTAGTGCGCGGACCAGTACGGCCGCTCGAGCGCGCGGCCGTCGGGCGCGCGGCCCGGCGCATGGGCCTCGAAGTCGACGAGCAGGCTGGGCCGCACGCCGAACACCGCGTCGGAGTCGATGTAGGGGCTGCCCGCGACGAACAGGTGCGTGGTCACCGGCACGTGGCCCTCGGCCGCCACCTTCATGTGGATGTGGCCGGGCCGGTTCGGATGGCGGCCCATGCCGTCGAGCATGCGGCCGACCGGGCCGTCGACCGGCACCGGGTAGTACGAGGGCTTGATCGACCAGAACCAGTAGCGGCCCTCGGCATCGGTGCGGATGCGCGCGCGCGCCGCCATGCCCGCGCCCTCGACCTGCATGTCGTAGACGCCTTCGCCGTCGCCCGACCAGATGTCGAGCAGCGCGTTCGCGAGCGGCTCGCCGCGCGTGTCGCTGACGCGGCCGCTGTAGAAGGCCGGTTCGCCGCGCACGCCCGGCGCGATGTCGGCGCCCAGCGGCAGCTCGGGCGCGCCGTCCCAGTAGTAGGGGCCCTGCACGGTGGCCTCGGTGGTCTCGGTCGCGGGCAGCGCCTCGCCGTTCCTGCCGGCGCGCGCGGCGGCGCGCAGCTGGTCGAGCATCACCACCATCATCGACGCGCCCAGCGTGTCCGACAGCAGGATGAACTCCTGGCGCTTGTCGTCGCAGGCCTGGCCGACGGCGGTCAGGAACTCGATGCCCGCCATCCATTCGTCGGGCTGCAGGTCGACCTCGCGGATGAAGGCGTGCAGGTGCTCGATCAGCGACTGCATGATGCGCGCGAAGCGCGGGTCGGCCGCGCCGTCCAGGCGCTGCAGCGCGGCCCGGGTCAGTTCGTCGGCGTTCGATGGGGTCATGGGGCTTGTCTCCGTTCTTTTCTTCTGGGGTGGGAATGCGTCAGCGCTGCCGCAGGCGCCGGCGTATGGGTTCGACGATCGCCGCGTTGTCGGCGCCCAGCACCGGCGGCGCCGTGACCTCGAGCGCGCGCTCGCCGTCGAAGCTCACGGGCGAGCGGATGGTGCGCCAGTCGCCGCCCTCGGGATGGGGCGCGCTGACCTCGAGCTGCAGGTGGCGCGCCTGCGGGTCCTCCATGGCCTCGCGCGTGTCGTACATGGGCGCATGCGGCACGTCCTCGGCCTCGAGCCGCGCGCACCAGTCGGCGCGCGTGCGCGCGCGGAACAGGCCGTCGAGCAGCGCGATCAGGTCGTTCTGGTGCGCGATGCGGCCCTCGCGCGTGGCGAAGCGCGCGTCCTGGAACAGCTCGGGCCGCTCGATCGCGTTGGCCAGGCCCTGCCAGAACTTCTCGGGCGAGGACATGTGCAGCGCGATCCACAGGCCGTCGGCGCACTCGAGCACGTACGACTGCGAGACGCTGGGCCGGCTGAACGGACCCATGATCTCGTTCTCGGAGAAGTAGTGGGTGAAGGCGTCGAGGTTGAAGTGGCACATGGCCTCGAGCATCGAGACCTCGACCTTGCGGCCCTGGCCGGTGCGCCCACGCTCGACCAGCGCGCCGAGCACGCCGTAGGCCGCGTAGAAGCCGGTCATCGCGTCGGCCACGGCCGGGCCCACCACGCGCGGATTGGCCGGGTTCACCAGCAGCTTGAGGAAGGCGCTGGCCGCCTGCGCCACCGTGTCGTAGGCCGGGCGCGCCGCGGCCGGGCCGGTCTGGCCGAAGCCGCTGATGGCGCAGTAGATCAGCCGCGGATTGAGTTCGCGCAGCCGCGTCTCGCCCGCGCCCAGCCGCTCGGCCGCGCCGGGGCGGAAGTTCTGGATGTAGACGTCCGAGTCCTTCACCAGCTCGTCGAACACCGCCGCGTCCTCGACCAGCTTGGGGTTGAGCGTGACGCTGCGCTTGTTGCGGTTGTAGGTCTGGAAGTGCGGGCTGTAGAGCCCGCCGCGGAACGAACGGAACGGATCGCCGCTGCCGGGCTGCTCCACCTTGACCACCTCGGCGCCGAGGTCGGCCAGGAACATGCCGGCCGCCGGCCCGGTGATGAACGTGCCTTGCTCCAGCACCTTGATGCCGCTGAGGACCTTGTGCACTCGTGTGTCTCCTGCTGTCGTTGTCGTGTCATGCCCTCGCGGGATGGGAGCGAACTCTATGCAGGCGGCCCGTTTTTTAACAATGATGGTTTTGCATGGATACCATCGATGGCATCGATCGTTCGACGCAACGGAAGGCCTCCATGGAACTGCGGCACCTGCGCTACTTCAGCGCCCTGGCCGGCTCGCTCAACTTCACGCGCGCGGCCGAGCGGCTGCACGTCACGCAGTCGACGCTGTCGCACCAGATCAAGCAGCTCGAGGAGGAGCTGGGCCGGCCGCTCTTCGACCGCATCGGCAAGCGCGTGGCGCTGACCGAGGCCGGCGAGGCCTTCCTGCACCACGCCACGCGCGCGCTGCAGGAGATCGACCGCGGCCTCGGCGCGCTGCGCGAGGACCCGCAGGAGGCGGCCGGCGAACTGCGCATCGGCTCGACCCACACCTTCAACCTCGGCTTCATTCCCGACTGCATCGCGGGCTTCCAGCAGCGCTATCCGCGCGTGCGCGTGAGGGTCGACGAGCTCGCGGCCGACCTGATCGGCCAGCGGCTGCAGCAGGGCACGCTCGACCTCGGCATCGCCTACCGCCCGGCCCAGCCCGGGCCGCTGCAGTTCGAGCCGCTCTACAACGAGGAGATGGTGCTGGTGGTGGCGCACGACCATCCGCTGGCGCGGCGCAAGCGCCTGCGCATGGTCGAGCTGCACCGGCTGCCGATGGCGCTCTTGCCCGCGAGCTTCGCCACGCGGCAGATGCTCGACGAGTGCTTCCGCTCCTGCGGCGCCGAGCCGCAGGTGGTGGCCGAGATCAACACGCTGGCGCCGATCATGGGCCTGGTGGCGAAGACGCGGCTCGCGGCCATCGTCTCGGCCAACGCGGTGCTGCCGAACTCGGGGCTCGCGACCGTGCGGCTCGAGAGCCCGACGCCGGTGCGCACGCCCGGCATGCTGTGGGCACCGAAGGCGCGCGAGGCGGCGCCCACGCGCGCCTTCGCGGCCATCGTGCGCAAGATGGCGTTCCGCACCAGCATGCTCGAGCGCAGCGACGGCTAGCCAACGACTGGCACCATTTGCAACCGCTGTGGCGCGCATTGCTACCTTCCGCGCCTTGTGTACCAGGCAGGCCGGGCCCATCTGCCGGACAATGGATCCCGCTGTTCCATCCTCCCGCGACACCAGAGACAAGCCATGAAACTCCCCACCCGCGTCCAGATCGTCGACGTCGGCCCGCGCGACGGGCTGCAGAACGAGAAGCAGCCGGTTTCGGCCGAGACCAAGATCGGCCTGGTGCATCGGCTGCAGGACGCGGGCCTCGAGGAGATCGAGGTCACCAGCTTCGTGAGCCCGAAGTGGGTGCCGCAGATGGCCGACAACGCCGAGGTGATGCACGGCATAAAGCGCAAGCCCGGCGTGCGCTACTCGGTGCTCACGCCCAACCTCAAGGGCTTCGAGGCCGCCATCGCCGCGCCGCGCGAGGAATGGCCCGACGAGATCGTGGTGTTCGGCGCCGCGAGCGAGGCCTTCAGCCAGAAGAACATCAACTGCTCGATTGCCGAGAGCATCGAGCGCTTCGCGCCCGTGGTGGCCGCGGCGCTCGACAAGGGCATACGCGTGCGCGGCGCGATGTCGTGCACGGTCGGCTGCCCCTACGAAGGCGAGATCGCCCCGGCCAAGGTCGGCTACCTCGCGCAGCTGATGAAGGGCATCGGCGTGCAGCGTGTCGACGTGGCCGACACCATCGGCGTGGGCACGCCGCGCAAGGTGCAGGCGGCGATGGAGGCCACGCTGGCGCACTTCGGCGTCGATGCCATCTCCGGCCACTTCCACGACACCTACGGGCAGGCGCTGGTCAACACGCTGGCGGCGCTCGAGCTGGGCGTGTGGAACTTCCAGTCCTCCTCGGCCGGCCTCGGCGGCTGCCCCTATGCCAAGGGCGCGACCGGCAACGTGGCGACCGAGGACGTGGTCTACATGCTGCACGGCATGGGCATCGAGACCGGCATCGACCTCGACAAGCTGATCGACGCCGGCGTCTACATCAGCGAGGCGCTGGGCCGCGAGCCGAACTCGCGCGCCTCGAAGGCGATCCGCACCAAGCGCGCGGGCTGAGCGTCTTCAGCGCCCGAAGGCGCGCAGACCGAGCAGCACCACCACCGCCACGGCCAGCAGCACCGTGGTGCATTGCCAGAACAGCACCGGCCGGCGCTCGATCAGCGCCGGCGCTCGCGCGCGCAGGAACTCGGCGCCGGGTGACCGCAGGTCGTGCGCGAACTCCGACACCGCCTGCTGCCGCTTCGCGGGCTGCGGATGCAGCGCCTTCTGCAGCACCGCGTCGACCCAGGCCGGCAGCTCGGGCCGGAACTGGCGCAGCGGCACATAGCGCAGGCGATGGGCATCGGCCGTGCCGCGGATGCGCGAAGCCTGCAGCCCGTAGGGCAGCTGCCCGCTCAGCATGCGGTAGGCGATCACGGCCAGCGAGAACAGGTCGGAGCGCGCCGTGCCGCCCTGGCCCGTGAAGTACTCGGGCGCGGTGTACTGCAGCGTGCCCTCGATCGCGAGCGCGCGCGGCTCGCCGCCGCCGTCGTCGAGCCCGGCCACGTGGGTGGCGCCCAGGTCGATCAGCTTGACCGTGCCCGCGCGGTCGATCATCGCGTTCTCGGGCCGCAGGTCCTGGTGCAGCATCTCCTTGCCGTGCATCGCCTGCAGGCCGCGCGCGAGCTGCGCGACGATGGCGCGCACGCTGTCGAGCGAGGGCCGCGGATGGTCGACCATCCACTGCGCGAGCGTCTGCCCCTCCACGTACTCCATCGCCACGAACAGGTGGCCGCGCGCGCGCTCCAGCGGCCAGGCCTTGAGCACGTGCGGGCTGTCGATGCGCCGCGCCACCCATTCCTCGAGCACGAAGCGGTCGAGGTAGGCGGCATCCTCGCGCAGGTCCACCGAGGGCAGCTTCAGCACCGCGGGGCGGCCGCTGGCGTCGTCGGTGGCGAGGTAGACGTGGCTGCGCGAACTCAGGTGGATCTCGCGCACCAGCGTGAAGCCCTCGAAGCGGTCGCGCGGCGCGAGCGGCGGCGGCAGCGCGAGCCCTTCGCGCTCGAGCGCCGGCGCCGGCGCATCGGGCGCGGGCAGCTCGTCGATGCGCAGCAGTTGCACGGTGGCATCGTCCTGGCCGCCGCGCGCGCGGGCGATCTGCACCAGGCGCTGCGCGGCCGCGTCGAGGTCGCCGGCGCAGCGCGCCAGTGCGTCGTTGACGGCGGCGGCATCGAGGTGCGCATGCGCGCCATCGGTGGCCAGCAGGTAGACCTCGCCGGCCTCGGCCTCCCAGCAGCGGTAGTCGATCTCGACGTTGGGGCCCGCGCCCAGCGCGCGGCCCAGGTACGACTCCACCGACGAGACATGCACGCGGTGGTCGTCGGTGAGCTGCTCGAGCGCGCTCGCGTGCACGCGGTAGATGCGCGCATCGCCCACGTGCAGCAGGTGCAGCTCGCGGCCCTTGAGGATCAGCGCGCTGAAGGTGCAGACGTAGCCGCTGTCCTTGTCGAAGCGCGCGTCGCTGCGCATGGTCTGCGCATGCAGCCAGGAATTGGTGGCGCCCAGCACGCGCTGCGCCGCGCGGCGCACCGACCAGGCATCGGAGGTGGCGTAGTAGTCCTCGAGGAAGCCGCGCACGGCCGCCGCACTCGCGACCTGGCTCACGCGGCTCGAGCCGATGCCGTCGGCCAGCGCGAGCGCGATGCCCTTGGCGGCGCGCAGCGACCCCTCGGGCAGCATCGCGCCATGGAAGTCCTGGTTGACCGCCGACCCGACGCCGGCCAGCGAGTGCTGGCCCAGCGTGACGCGCGGCGCCTGGCGCCCGACGGCCATGGGCGCGCGATCAGCCCGCGACGCGCTTGGGCGCCGTCTTGTAGTGCGTGGCGTAGAGCGTGAGGCCGACGAAGCTCAGGCCGCCGACCAGGTTGCCGATCACCGTGGGCAGCTCGTTCCAGATCAGGTAGTCCATCAGCGTGAACTTGCCGCCGAGCATCAGGCCGGTGGGGAACAGGAACATGTTGACGATCGAATGCTCGAAGCCCATGTAGAAGAAGATCATCACCGGCATCCACATGCCGATCGCCTTGCCCGAGACGGTGGTCGACATCATGGCCGCGACCACGCCGGTCGACACCATCCAGTTGCACATCACGCCGCGGATGAACAGCGTCAGCATGCCGGCCGCGCCGTGCGCGGAGTAGCCGACCGTGCGGCCCTCGCCGATGTGGCCGAGCCGCTCGCCGATGGCGTTGGGCGCCTCGCTGAAACCGAAGGTGAAGATGATCGCCATGAACACCGCGACCGTGAGCGCGCCCGCGAAGTTGCCGACGAACACCAGGCCCCAGTTGCGCATCACGCCGCCCCAGGTGGCGCCGGGGCGCTTGTCGAGCACGGCGAGCGGCGCCAGCGTGAAGACGCCGGTCAGCAGGTCGAAGCCCAGCAGGTACAGCATGATGAAGCCGACCGGGAACAGCATCGCGCCGACCAGCGCATTGCCGGTGTTGACCGTGATGCTGACCGCGAAGGCCGCGGCCAGCGCGAGGATGGCGCCGGCCATGAACGAACGGATCAGCGTGTCGCGCGTGGACATGAGCAGCTTGGATTCGCCGGCATCGACCATCTTGGTGACGAACTCGGCGGGGGCTAGATAGGCCATGGGGATCCTTGGGAAGAAATGGAATGCCGGGGAAGAAGGGGGATGAGGCTCAGGCCAGCGCGACCAGCACGCGGCCCTCGTGCTCGCGCACCGCATGCGCGCGCACCGAGTGCTCGGGCGCCTCGAGGCATTCGCCGCTGCGCAGGTCGAAGTGGTTCTTGTAGAGCGGCGAGGCGACCACGACGCGGTCGCCGAGGCTGCCGACCAGCCCGCGCGAGAGCACGCTGGCGCCGGCCTTCGGGTCGACGTTGTCGATGGCGTAGAGCGTGGCCTCCCGGCCGACGCGGAAGATCGCCACGTGCACGCCCTCGACCAGCGCGCACACGCCGGTGTCGGGCAGGATGTCGGTGGCCGCGCACACGGCGGTCCAGTGCAGGTCTTGCTGGGTCATGGGGCTTCCTCTTTCGTTGTGCTTCAGGCCATCGAGACGTCGGCCGCCTCGCTGCGCTCCTCGGCGCGTGCCGGCCGCTTCTGGCCGCGCTCGCTCACGAACACGATGTGCTCGTCGGGCTTGTCGCTGTTGACGAAGGAGCGGAAGCGCTGGCGCGTGGCCGGGTCGTTGACGGCGGTCTTCCACTCGCACTGGTAGGTGTCGACCACGGCCTGCATCTGGGTCTCGAGCTCGGCGTGGAGGCCCAGCGTGTCCTGCAGCAGCACGCCCTTGAGGTACTCGAGGCCGCCCTCGAGACTCTCGCGCCAGGTGCTGGTGCGCTGCAGCCGGTCGGCGGTGCGCACGTAGAACATCAGGAAGCGGTCGATCAGGCGGATCAGCTCGGCCTTCGACAGGTCGCTCGCGAGCAGCTCGGCATGGCGCGGCTTCATGCCGCCGTTGCCGCAGACGTAGAGGTTCCAGCCCTTGTCGGTGGCGATCACGCCCACGTCCTTGCCCTGCGCCTCGGCGCATTCGCGCGTGCAGCCCGAGACGCCGAACTTGATCTTGTGCGGCGCGCGCAGACCCTTGTAGCGGTTCTCGAGCTCGACCGCGAGGCCCACGCTGTCGTCCACGCCGTAGCGGCACCAGGTCGAGCCGACGCAGCTCTTCACCGTGCGCAGCGACTTGCCGTAGGCATGGCCCGACTCGAAGCCGGCCGCGATCAGTTCCTCCCAGATCGCGGGCAGCTGCTCGACGCGCGCGCCGAACATGTCCACGCGCGCGCCGCCGGTGATCTTGGTGTAGAGGCCGTACTTCTTCGCCACCTGGCCGACCGCGATCAGCCCGTCGGGCGTGACCTCGCCGCCCGGCATGCGCGGCACCACCGAATAGGTGCCGTCCTTCTGGATGTTGCCGAGGAAGTAGTCGTTGCTGTCCTGCAGCGCGGCCAGGTCCTTCTTGAGCACGAACTCGTTCCAGCACGAGGCGAAGATGCTCGCGGCCACGGGCTTGCAGATATCGCAGCCCAGGCCCTTGCCGTGTTTCGCGAGCAGGTCGGCGAAGCTGCGGATCTCGCCCACGCGGATCAGGTGGTAGAGCTCCTGGCGCGAATAGGGGAAGTGCTCGCAGAGGTGGTTGTCGACGGCCATGCCGCGCCTGGCCATCTCCATCTTCATGACCTGCGTGACCAGCGGCACGCAGCCGCCGCAGGTGGCGCCGGCCTTGGTGCAGGCCTTCATCGCGGCCGGGGTGCAGGCGCCCTGGCCCACGGCCTCGCAGATCCGGCCCTTGCTGACGTCGTTGCACGAGCAGATCTGTGCGCTGTCGGGCAGGGCCTCGACGCCCAGGCCCGGCTTGGCCCTGCCGTCGCTCGAGGGCAGGATCAGGAATTCGGGATCCTCGGGCAGCGCGATGCCGTTGAGCGCCATCTGCAGCAGGGTGCCGTATTCGGCGGCATCGCCCACCAGCACCGCGCCGAGCAGCAGCTTGCCGTCCTCGCTGACGACGATCTTCTTGTAGACCTTCTTGCGCTCGTCGATGAACTGGTAGGCGCGCGACTTCGGCGTCCTGCCGTGCGCATCGCCGATGCTCGCCACGTCCACGCCCATCAGCTTGAGCTTGGTGCTCATGTCGGCGCCGGTGAAGGCGGCCTCGTGCTCGCCCGCGATGTGTCGCGCCGCCACGCGCGCCATGTCGTAGCCGGGCGCGACCAGGCCGAAGGTCTGCTCGTTCCACGAGGCACATTCGCCGATCGCGTAGACGTTGCGGTCGCTGGTGCGGCAGTGGTCGTCGACCGCCACGCCGCCGCGCGGACCCACGGCCAGCAGGCACTGGCGCGCGAGCTCGTCGCGCGGGCGGATGCCGGCCGAGAA
Organism: Variovorax endophyticus; assembly: GCF_025376855.1. Taxonomy (NCBI): domain Bacteria; kingdom Pseudomonadati; phylum Pseudomonadota; class Betaproteobacteria; order Burkholderiales; family Comamonadaceae; genus Variovorax; species Variovorax endophyticus. The sequence goes on along the minus strand of NZ_JAHUTH010000013.1, from coordinate 169,552 downwards.
CACGATCATGTCGGTCTCGAGGTAGCTGCCGTCGGCGAACACCATGCGGTGGCGCGCGGCGGCGCCGTCGACGATCTCCACCGTGTTGCGGCCGGTGTGCACGTGCAGGCCCAGCGCCTCGATGCTCTCGCGCAGCGCGCGGCCGCCGCCTTCGTCGATCTGCACCGCCATCAGCCGCGGCGCGAACTCCACCACGTGGGTCTCGAGGCCCATGTCGCGCAGTGCCTTCGCGCATTCGAGGCCGAGCAGGCCGCCGCCCACCACCACGCCGCTGCGCGAGCGCGCGCCGCATTCCTTCATCGCCTCGAGGTCCTCGATGGTGCGGTAGACGAAGCAGTGGGGCCGGTCGCGCCCGGGTACCGCGGGCACGAAGGGGAAGGAGCCGGTGGCCAGCACCAGCTTGTCGTAGCCCACGACCTCGCCGTCGGCCGTGGTGACGGTGTTGTTGCGGCGCTCGACCGCCACCGCGCGCGCGGCCAGGCGCAGCGTGAAGCCGCTGCGCTCGAAGAAGCCGGGCTCGACCAGCGAGAGGTCTTCGGCCGTCTTGCCCGCGAAGAATTCGGACAGGTGCACCCGGTCGTAGGCCGGCCGGGGCTCCTCGCACAGGACGGTGACTTCCGCGCCGGGAATGCCGAGCGCATGGAGCTGCTCGAGGAACTTGTGGCCGACCATGCCGTGGCCGATGACTGCGATTTTCATGCTGAGGTCCTGCGGGGGCAGCCGGTCCTCGAGGGCGGGCCACCAAGGCTGTCGGACGACAGCGGCAGGAGGCCTCCGCGACGGAACGGATGCGAGTAATCGGATGGACAAACGAATCCGGCGGCTCATCGCCATCGGCTCGTTCGAACCCCGCCGTCGTTAGCGGAGGCACTGCGGACCCACCCAGGCCGGGAGGTCCGCGACGAGGTTCAGCAATATCCATGCCGCCCCAAAAGACCGGCCGCGGCCCGCGCGTGCACCGGAATCGCACCCGAATCGGCGCGGCGGCGGTGCCGCGTTCTCCGCATTGGTGCGGTGCCGCAGGCTTTTTCGTATGCTCGGGAGCCTGCAACGCGGGGCACGCGCCCCCACGAACCTCCGAAGACCCAAGCCATGTGCGGCTCCGAACTCCATTCCCTTCCCGACGGTGTCCAGCGCGTCGCGCGCGTGCTCCAGGACGCCGGCCATCCGCATGCGCCGCGCATGCTCGACGACGCCTGCCGCACCGCGCAGCAGGCGGCCGACGCGCTCGGCATCGCGGTCGGCCAGATCGCCAAGAGCATCATCTTCCGGCGCAAGAGCGACGAGGTCGCGGTGCTGGTCATCACCTCGGGCGACAGGCGCGTCGACGAGAAGAAGGTCGACGCGATCGTCGGCAAGACCGGCCGCGCCGACGCCGACTTCGTGAAGGCGCGCACCGGCTTCACCATCGGCGGCGTGTCGCCCGTGGGCCATGTGACGAAGCCGGTGGTGCTGATCGACCGCGAGCTGTTCCGCTTCGAGGAGATCTGGGCCGCCGCGGGCCATCCGCATGCGGTGTTCCAGCTGCGCCCGCACGACCTCGAGACGCTCACGGGCGCGCCGGTGGCCGACGTGGTGGTGGCCGCGGCGTGAACGTCGCCGAAGCGCAGGCCCTGGCCGATCGCGCCGCCGACCTGCGCGAGCGGGCCGAGCCGGTGCCCTCGCCCTGCAGCTCGGTGTGCCGCATGGACCGGCTCAGCGGCTTCTGCGAGGGCTGCCTGCGCACCATCCCCGAGATCGCGGGCTGGAGCCGCATGGAGGACGGCGAGCGGCGGCAGGTCTGGCGCGCGATAGAGTGGCGGGCCCGGGCCGGCATCTGGCGCGCCCCGGCCATCGGAGACATCGACGCATGAAGCACATCGACTTCTACCTGGACTTCATCTCGCCCTATGCCTATCTCGCGTTCGAGCAGCTGCCGCAGGCGCTCGAGGGCCTGAGCTACAGCGTGGACTACCGGCCGGTGCTGCTGGGCGCGGTGCTCAAGGCGCACGGCCAGCTCGGGCCGGCCGAGATTCCCGCCAAGCGCGGCTGGACCTACCGCCACGTGCTGTGGCTGGGCCACCAGCACGGCATCGAGATCGCGATGCCGGCCTCGCATCCCTACAACCCGCTCGCGCACCTGCGGCTCGCGCTCTCCACCTCCGACGACGGCCGCGTGAGCCGGCTGGTGGCCGAGACCGTGTTTCGCCATGTCTGGCGCGGCGGCCTCGAGGCGGCCGATCCCGCGCGGCTGGCCGCGCTCACCGCGCAACTGCAACCGCGTCGCGATGCCGGCAGCGACGAGAGCAAGGCCCTGCTCCAGCGCAACACCGCGGACGCGATCGCGCTCGGCGTGTTCGGCACGCCCGCCTATGCGGTCGACGGCCGGCTGTTCTGGGGCTTCGACGGCCTCGCGATGCTGCGCGCCTACCTCGCGGGCGATGCCTGGTTCGACGGCCCGCAATGGGCCGGGGCAGACCAGCGTCCGGCCCTGCTGCGCAGCAGCAAAAACTGAGCATCCGCAGCACCGACGCTGCATTTCTTACAGGCTGAAACGGGCGTCGAGGGTTTCACCTTAATTCGTAAGCGCCGGTTCAGTTTCGCGAAAGGCTCGGGTCAGTCGCGCCTCCAAGAATGCCCCACGGTCCCGAATTCGGGCGCCGCATGAACGCATACACAGGAGACGATCAATGGCAGCCACACTAGATTCACGGGGAGTGCCGCATCCGGCCCCCCGGCCCATGTCGGCGGAGGAGAAGAAGGTCATCTTCGCTTCTTCGCTGGGAACCGTGTTCGAGTGGTACGACTTCTACCTCTACGGTTCGCTCGCGGCGATCATCGCGAAGCAGTTCTTCAGCGGCCTCGATGCGGGCGCGGCCTTCATCTTCGCGCTGCTGGCCTTCGCGGCCGGCTTCCTGGTGCGTCCGTTCGGCGCCATCGTGTTCGGCCGGCTCGGCGACATGATCGGGCGCAAGTACACCTTCCTGGTCACGATCCTGATCATGGGCCTGTCGACCTTCATCGTCGGCCTGCTGCCCAGCTACGCGACCATCGGCGTCGCGGCGCCGGTGATCCTGATCGCGCTGCGCATGCTGCAGGGCCTCGCGCTCGGCGGCGAGTACGGCGGTGCCGCCACCTACGTGGCCGAGCACGCGCCGCACGGCAAGCGCGGTGCCTACACCTCGTGGATCCAGACCACGGCCACGCTCGGCCTGTTCCTGAGCCTGATCGTGATCCTGGGCGTACGCGAAGGCCTGGGCGAAGCGGTGTTCAACGACTGGGGCTGGCGCATTCCGTTCCTGGTCTCGATCCTGCTGCTGGGCATCTCGGTGTGGATCCGCCTGTCGCTGTCGGAATCGCCGGCGTTCCAGCGCATGAAGGCCGAGGGCAAGACCTCGAAGGCGCCGCTGGCCGAATCCTTCGGCCAGTGGAAGAACCTGAAGATCGTGATCCTGGCGCTGGTGGGCCTGACGGCCGGCCAGGCCGTGGTCTGGTACTCGGGCCAGTTCTACGCGCTCTTCTTCCTGACCGCGCAGCTCAAGGTCGATGCGACCACCGCCAACCTGATGATCGCCGCCGCGCTGCTGCTGGGCACCCCGTTCTTCGTGGTCTTCGGCACGCTGTCGGACAAGATCGGCCGCAAGCCGATCATCATGGCCGGCTGCCTGCTGGCCGTGGTGACCTACTTCCCGGTCTTCAAGATGCTGACCGAGGCCGCCAACCCCGACCTCGCCAAGGCCCAGGCCACCGCCGGCGTGACCGTGACCGCCGACCCCGCGACCTGCTCGTTCCAGGGCAACCCGGTGGCGCGCGAGATCGACTTCCGCAGCTCCTGCGACATCGCCAAGCGCTACCTGGTGCAGAACTCGGTGAGCTACGAGAACGTGGCCGGCGCGCCGGGCTCGAAGGCCGTCGTGAAGATCGGCGACAAGACGGTGGAAGCACCGATCGGCAACGTCGTGAACCTCAAGTTCGACGAGGCCTCGGCCAAGGAGATCGCCGCCTTCAAGAAGGGCGTGGCCGAGGACCTGAAGATCGCGGGCTACCCGGCCAAGGCCGACCCCGCGAAGATGAACAAGGTGCTGACGGTGCTGCTGCTGTTCTGGCTGGTGCTGCTGGTGACCATGGTCTACGGGCCGATCGCCGCGATGCTGGTCGAGCTGTTCCCCACGCGCATCCGCTACACCTCGATGAGCCTGCCGTACCACATCGGCAACGGCTGGTTCGGCGGCCTGCTGCCCACCACCGCCTTCGCCATCGTGGCCTCGACCGGCAACATGTACAACGGCCTCTGGTACCCGATCATCATCGCGTTCATCACGCTGGTGATCGGCACGCTGTTCATCCGCGAGACCAAGGACGTGGACATCTACGCCCACGACTGAGCGCCGCGGCGCCATCGAACAGAGGGGAGGGCGCCGCGCGCCCTCCGTTCAACAAAGAGGCTTCATGCCGACCCTCGGCATGAGGCCTTTTTCTTGAACCCCGCATTACCCATCTCAGGAGACAGAACCCATGTGGAAAATCGCAGTCGGCTTCGCCATCTTCGCGGCCATCGCGCTGTACGTGATCTCGAAGGCCGGCGACAAGGTCGACATGTCGGGCGAGAAGCACGGCGTGACGCACGAAACGGCGCCTGCGGCGCCCGCGGCTGCGGCGAGCGCGCCGCAGTAAATCTCCGAAGCGCTGCCTAGCGCTTGAAGCGGCCGTCGCTCACGATCGAGAGGTCGACGTACTCGATGCCGGTGTGATCGGTCGGCGAATACGAGATATCGAGCCCGCCGCCCGGGTCGTACTGGAAGGCATTGAGCGTGGCCAGCAGCCGCGCGCGCGTGGGCTTGGGCCCGGTGCGGCGCAGCGCCTCCACCAGCACCTTGGTCGCGACGAAGCCTTCGAGCAGCGCGGGCGACAGCTCCTCCTGCCCCTTGGCCTTGGCGAGCGCCAGGGCCTCCTTGATCAGCGGGTTGCCGAACGAGCGCTCGTAGGGGAACACCTGCGTGACGATCACGCCGCGGCTCGCGCTGCCGAGGTCCTTGATGAAGCCCGAGGCCGCGTTGTTCGACAGCGTGACCACCTGCGCGGCCGAGCCCGCGGCGCGCAGCGCCTTCACGCCATCGGACACCGAGGTGCCCGAGCCGATCCACAGCACGGCCTGCGCATTGGCCTCGACCAGCTTCGGCACAATGGCCGCGAAGTCGGGCTTGTTGCGGTCGGCCAGCGCGATCACCACCGGCTTGAGGTTGGCCTTCTCGAAGCCGCGGTTCGCGCCCTCGAGCCCGTCCTTGCCGAAGGAGTCGTCGGCCTGTACCACCGCGATGCGCTGGATGCCCGTGGTCTGCAGGTGCACCACCGCCTTCTCGGCCTCGCGCTGGTAGGTGGAACGCACGTTGAAGATGTTCTTCTGCACCGGCTTGTGCAGCGCCATCGCGCCGGTCGAGGGACCGACCAGCGGCACGCCGTGCTTGTCGAGCAGCGGGATCACCGCGAGCGTGTTGGGCGTGCCGCGGTTGAGCAGCAGCGCGACCACCTTCCTGTCCTCGATCAGGATGCGCGAGTTCTCGAGCGAGCGCTTGGCGTCGAGGCCGTCGTCCATGCGGATGACCTCGATCTGCTCGCCGTTGATGCCGCCCTGGGCATTCACCTGGTCGATGACCAGCTGCGAGCCCATGATCGTTTCCTTCACGCTGGCCGCCACCGGTCCCGACAGGTCGGCCGACTGGCCGATCACGATCTGGGCCGATGCCCCGGTCGCCGCGAGTGCGATCAGCAATGCGGCGGCGCGCAGGCGCGGGATGCTTTTCTTCTTCTTCATCGACAAAACCTTTCCCGTCGGGATTCGTGTTCATGTCAGTAAATGCAATTATGTGTAGCCAGACGTGACATGCGATTCCTCGTGCAAACCCTGTCAAACCGTTGTTTGCAAAAGCAAAAAGCCGGGCACGCGGCCCGGCTTGGTCAAGAGGGAAGGGCGCCGCTTCAGCGCTTGAAGCGGCCCTCGCTGATGATCGCGAGGTCGGCGAAATCGATGCCGCTGTGGTCCTGCGGCGAGTAGCTGACCTCGAGGCCGCCGAGGTCGTAGTCGCGCAGGCCGTCGAGCGCGGCCACCACGCGGGCGCGCGTGGGCTTGGGGCCGGCGCGGCGCAGCGCCTCCACCAGCACCTTGGCCGAGGCGAAGCCCTCGAGCGCCGCGGGCGAGAGCTCGTTCTGGCCCTTGGCCTTCGCGAGCGCGATCGCCTCCTTCACCATCGGGTAGCTGATCGAGCGCTCGCTCGGGAACACCTGCGTGACCACCACGCCGCGGCTGGCCTCGCCGAGCTGCTTGATGAAGCCCGAGGAAGCGTTGTTCGACAGCGTGACCACCTGCGCCGCCGAGCCGGCCGCGCGCAGCGCCTTGATGCCGTCGACCACCGCGCTGCCCGAGCCGATCCACAGCACCGCCTGCGCCTTGGCCTGGACGATGGCGGGCACGATGGCCGCGTAGTCGGGCTTGTCGCGGTCGGCCGGCACGGTGGCCGCGGGCTGGGCCTTGGCCTTGCCGAAGCCGGTCATCGCGCCCTCGAGCGCGTCGGCGCCGAAGGAGTCGGTCACGTGCACGACCGCGATGCGCACCATGCCGATGGTCAGCAGGTGCTGCACCGCCTTCTCGGCCTCGCGCTGGTAGGTGGCGCGCACGTTGAACACGTTCCGCTGCACCGGCTTGTGCAGCACCATCGCGCCGGTGGAAGGCCCGATCAGCGCCACGCCGTGCTTGTCGAGCCAGGGAATGATGGCCTGCGAATGCGGCGTGCCGCGGCTCATGAAGAGCGCGAGCACCTTCCTGTCCTCGATCAGCGCGCGGCCGTTCTCGCCCGCGCGCTTCACGTCGAAGCCGTCGTCGAGCCGGACTACCTCGATCTTCTCGCCGTGCACGCCGCCCTGCGCGTTGGCGGCATCGATCACGAGCTGAGCGCCGCCGATGGTCTCGTTGACGCTGGCGGCCACCGGGCCGGTCATGCCGGCGGTCTGGCCGATCAGGAGCTGCGCCTGCGCGGGCAGCAACAGCAGCGCACCGAGCGCGATCAGGACCGCGCGCAGGCGGCCGTGCTTCTTCGTCATGTGGTCGTCCCCCGTTGTCGATGGCGTCGCCACCGTTGCAAACCAACGCCTTATTTGTTTCCAAAAGTATTCCGAAGGCCATTCGGACAAACCCCTGCGACCGCACCGACCTTGTGACGCAGTGCACGGGAGCGTCATGGACCACTCCCTAGAATGTTTGCCCCACCCCCAAGGCACTCATGACACAGGGCTCCATCCGCATCCGTGGCGCACGCCAGCACAACCTCCAGAATCTCGACCTCGACATCCGCACCGGCGAGATGACCGTGGTCACCGGGCCCAGCGGCTCGGGCAAGTCGAGCCTCGTGTTCGACACCCTGTACGCCGAGGGCCAGCGGCGCTACGTCGAGACCTTCTCCGCCTACGCGCGCCAGTTCCTCGACCGCATGGACAAGCCGGCGGTCGACAAGGTCGAGGGCGTGCCGCCCGCGATCGCCATCGACCAGACCAACCCGGTGCGCTCCTCGCGCTCCACGGTCGGCACGATGACCGAGCTCAACGACCACCTGAAGCTGCTCTACGCACGCGCGGCCGACCTGTTCGACCGCGAGACCGCGCTGCCGGTGCGCCACGACTCGCCCGACAGCATCTATGCGCAGATCGTCGAGCGCGCGGCGGCCGCGGGCGATCCGCGGCTGGTCGTGACCTTCCCGGTCGAGCTGCCCGCGAGCACCACGGCCGACGAGGTCACGCAGTGGCTGTCGGCCAGCGGCTTCACGCGCGTTCAGTCCGAGCGCGAGGTGGCCACGCCCACCGGGCCGCGCAAGGTGCTCGACGTGGTGGCCGACCGCTTCCGCGCCTCGAGCGCCGAGCGCTCGCGCGTGGTGGAGGCGATCGAGGTCGCGCTCAAGCGCGGCAGCGGGCGCGTGACGGTGCATGCGACGGGCGTCGAGGAGAACGCGCCGACCGATGTATGGAAGTTCTCCACCGGCCTGCACTGCCCCGAGAGCGACATCCGCTACGGCGACCCGATCCCGTCGATGTTCTCGTTCAACTCGGCCGTGGGCGCCTGCGACACCTGCCGCGGCTTCGGCCGCGTGATCGGCGTCGACCTCGGCCTCGTGATCCCGAACGACAAGCTCACCCTGCGCGCGGGCGCGATCAAGACCATCCAGACCCCGGCCTGGAAGGAGGCGCAGGACGACCTCATGCGCCACGCCGAGGCCGCCGGCATTCCGCGCGACACGCCGTGGAACAAGCTCACCGCCGAGCAGAAGCACTGGGTGATCGAGGGCACGCCCAACTACAAGGAGGGCAACTGGAACAAGCAGTGGTACGGCATCCGCCGCTTCTTCGGCTACCTCGAGAGCAAGGCCTACAAGATGCACATCCGCGTGCTCTTGTCGAAGTACCGCAGCTACACGCCGTGCCCCACCTGCGCGGGCGCGCGGCTCAAGCTCGAAAGCCTGCTGTGGCGCATCGGCAGCAAGGAAGACGCCGACGCGGTGCTGCCGCCCGAAAAGCGCTTCATGCCGGTCGGCGTGAAGTGGACGCGCGCGCAGCTCGAGGCGCTGCCGGGCCTGTGCCTGCATGACCTGATGCTGCTGCCGATCGAGCGGCTGCGCCAGCTGTTCGACCGCATGACGACCGGCGGCGCCGCCGCGGCCGGCGAGACGCAGCGTCCGAGCGCGGCCGGCGAGGCCCAGGCGCTCAAGCTGCTGTTCGAGGAGATCACGACCCGGCTGCGCTACCTGCACGACGTCGGCATCGGCTACCTCACGCTCGACCGCCAGAGCCGCACGCTCAGCGGCGGCGAGGTGCAGCGCATCAACCTCACGACCGCGCTCGGCACCTCGCTGGTCAACACGCTGTTCGTGCTCGACGAGCCCAGCATCGGGCTGCATCCGCGCGACATGAACCGCATCACCGAGGCCATGCTGCGGCTGCGCGACGCGGGCAACACGCTGGTGGTGGTCGAGCACGACCCGGCCGTGATGCTGGCGGCCGACCGCGTGATCGACATGGGCCCGGGCCCCGGCGCGCGCGGCGGCCAGATCGTGTTCGACGGCAGCACCGACGCGCTGCGCGACGCCGACACGCTGACCGGCCAGTACCTGGGCGGGCGCAAGAAGATCGGCATGGGCTTCAAGCGGCTGGTCAGCGAGAACACGCACCGGCTCATCCTCGAGGGCGTGCGCGAGCACAACCTCAAGGACATCAGCGTGGAGTTCCCGCTCGCGCGCCTGGTCTGCGTGACCGGCGTCAGCGGCTCCGGCAAGTCGACGCTGGTGCAGGACGTGCTCGCGCCCGCGCTGATGCGCCACTTCGGCAAGGCCACCGAAACGCCCGGCGCGCACGACCGCCTGCTCGGCGCCGACCACCTCGGCGACGTGGTGTTCGTCGACCAGTCGCCGATCGGCAAGACCGCGCGTTCCAACCCCGCGAGCTACGTCGGCGCCTGGGACGCGATCCGCGAGATCTTCGCCACCGCGCCGATCTCGCGCCAGCGCGGCTACACCGCGAGCAAGTTCAGCTTCAACTCGGGCGACGGCCGCTGCCCCACCTGCGGCGGCTCGGGCTTCGAGCACGTCGAGATGCAGTTCCTCTCCGACGTCTACCTGCGCTGCCCCGACTGCGACGGCAAGCGCTATCGGCCCGAGATTCTCGAGGTGCGCATCGAGCGCCATGGCAAGAGCTACAACGTGGCCGACATCCTCGAGCTCACGGTGGCCGAGGCGGCCGCATTGTTCGACGCGGACCGCGATGTGCTCCGCGTGCTGCAGCCGATCTCCGATGTGGGCCTCGACTACGTGAAGCTGGGCCAGCCCGTGCCCACGCTGTCGGGCGGCGAGGCGCAGCGCCTGAAGCTCGCGGGCTTCCTGGCCGAGGCCGCCAAGGGCGCGACCTCGAGCAAGCAGGCGGTGGCGCGCAAGGGCACGCTGTTCCTGTTCGACGAGCCCACCACCGGCCTGCACTTCGACGACATCGCGCGGCTCATGCGCGCGCTGCGCAAGCTGCTCGACGCCGGCCATTCGCTGATCGTGATCGAGCACAACCTCGACGTGATCCGCGCCAGCGACTGGTGCATCGACCTCGGCCCCGAAGGCGGCGAGGGCGGCGGCCAGGTGGTGGCGGAGGGCACGCCCGAGCAGCTGCGCGAGAACCGCGCCTCGCTCACGGGCGCCGCGCTGGCCGACTACGAGCTCGCGATCGGCCCCGGTGCCTACAAGGTGGCCGAGCGCGCGGCGCGCCGCTACATCGCGCAGGCCAAGAAGGCGCCGGGCGCCGACGCGGTCGAGATCGTGAACGCGCGCGAGCACAACCTCAAGAACCTCAGCGTCGACATCCCGCGCGGCAAGTTCAGCGTGGTCACGGGCGTGAGCGGTTCGGGCAAGTCCACACTGGCCTTCGACATCCTGTTCAACGAGGGCCAGCGCCGCTATCTCGAATCGCTCAACGCCTATGCGCGCAGCATCGTGCAGCCCGCGGGCCGGCCCGAGGTCGATGCCGTCTACGGCATTCCGCCCACGGTGGCGATCGAGCAGCGCCTGTCGCGCGGCGGCCGCAAGAGCACGGTGGGCACCACCACCGAGGTCTGGCACTTCCTGCGCCTGCTGTTCGTGAAGCTCGGCGTGCAGCACTGCGTGAAGGACGGCGCGGCCGTGCAGCCGCAGACGCCCGACAGCATTGCGGCGCAGCTGATGCGCAACTTCAAGGGCCAGCACATCGGCCTGCTCGCGCCGCTGGTGAGCAACCGCAAGGGCGTCTACACCGAGCTGGCCGACTGGGCGCGGCCGCGCGGCTTCACGCACCTGCGCGTCGATGGCGACTTCCTGCCGACCGCGGGCTTCCCGCGCATCGACCGCTTCAAGGAACACAGCATCGAGCTGCCGGTGGCCAGCCTCGACGTGCTGCCCACGAACGAGAACCAGCTGCGCGAGGCGCTCACGAAGGCGCTCGAGCACGGCAAGGGCGTGGTGCACGTGCTCAGCGAGATGGACGGCCTGCGCGCCGCCATGATGGCCGGCGTGACGGCCGCGGGCATCGGCCGCGTGAGCGTGTTCTCGACCCTGCGTGCCTGCCCGGTCTGCAGCACCAGCTATGCCGAGCTCGACCCGCGCCTGTTCAGCTACAACAGCAAGCACGGCTGGTGCCCCGACTGCGTGGGCACCGGCGTCAAGCTCAGCAAGGAGCAGCGCAAGATCTTCGACGACTCGGTGATGGCCGACGACCAGAAGGGACGCGAGCAGACCTTCGCCGAGCCCGACGCCGAGGACGTGGGCGACGTGGCCTGCCCGACCTGCAAGGGCACGCGGCTCAACCCCACCGCGCGCGCGGTGCTGTTCGGCGGCGGCGCGGTCCATGCGCATGCCGGCACGCCGGGCTGGGGCGAGGGCGGCATCGGCATCACCGAGCTCGCGCGCATGAGCGTGACCGACATCCGCACCTGGTTCGAGAACCTCTCGCTCTCGGGCCGCGAGGCCGAGATCGCGCGCGACCTGGTGCCCGAGATCAAGAGCCGGCTCGAGTTCCTCGAGGAGGTGGGCCTGGGCTACCTCACGCTCGACCGCGGCGCGCCCACGCTGTCCGGCGGCGAGGCGCAGCGCATCCGGCTCGCGGCGCAGCTCGGCAGCAACCTGCAGGGCGTGTGCTACGTGCTCGACGAGCCGACCATCGGCCTGCATGCGCGCGACAACCGCATCCTGCTCGACGCGCTGCACAAGCTCGGCGACAAGGGCAACACGCTGGTGGTGGTGGAGCACGACGAGGACACGATCCGCCGCGCCGACCACATCATCGACATCGGCCCGAGCGCCGGCAAGCGCGGCGGCCGCCTGGTGGCGCAGGGCGCGGTGGCCGACATCGAGCAGGCGGCCGAGTCGCAGACCGGCCGCTACCTGCGCGACGCGATCAAGCACCCGCTGCAGGCGCGCCGGCTCATTCCCTCGCCCGACCCGAAGGCGCCCGACAACGGCCAGTGGCTCACGGTGCGCGGCGCCGACATGCACAACCTGCAGGACGTGACGGTCACCGTGCCGCTGCAGCGGCTGGTGGTGGTCACGGGCGTGAGCGGCTCGGGCAAGTCCACGCTCGCGCGCGACGTGCTGCTGGCCAACGTGCAGGCGGTGGTGCAGCAGCGCAGCACCAAGGCCGGCCGCGACGCCGATGCCGCGGGCAAGCGCCCGGCCTGGGCCGGCTGCAAGGGCGTCGAGGGCTACCAGAGCGTGGACCGCGTGCTCGAGGTCGACCAGACACCGATCGGCAAGACCCCGCGCAGCTGCCCCGCGACCTACATCGGCTTCTGGGACACCATCCGCAAGCTGTTCGCCGACACGCTCGAGGCCAAGGCGCGCGGCTACGGCCCGGCGCGCTTCAGCTTCAACACCGGCGAGGGCCGCTGCCCGGCCTGCGACGGCGCGGGCGTGCGCACCATCGAGATGAGCTTCCTGCCCGACGTGAAGGTGCCCTGCGAGGTCTGCCACGGCGCGCGCTTCAACCCCGAGACGCTGGCCGTGAGCTGGCGCGGCAAGAGCATCGGCGACGTGCTGCAGATGGAGGTGGACGAGGCGGTCGAGTTCTTCGCGAGCATGCCCAACATCAGCCATCCGCTGCAGCTGCTCAAGGACGTGGGGCTCGGCTACCTGACCCTGGGCCAGCCCTCGCCCACGCTGTCGGGCGGCGAGGCGCAGCGCATCAAGCTGGTGACCGAACTCAGCAAGGTGCGCGACGACATCACGCGCCGCGGCCAGAAGGCGCCGCACACGCTCTACGTGCTCGACGAGCCGACCGTGGGCCTGCACATGGCCGACGTCGAGAAGCTGATCCACGTGCTGCACCGGCTGGTGAACGGCGGCCACAGCGTGGTGGTGATCGAGCACGACCTCGACCTGATCGCCGAGGCCGACTGGATCGTCGACCTCGGGCCCGAGGGCGGCAACGGCGGCGGCCGCGTGGTGGCGGCTGCTGCGCCCGAGGAAGTGGTGCGGCTGGGCACGCACACGGGCGTGGCGCTGGCGCCGGTGCTGGCGCGCTGAGCGTTCAGGCGCTTTCCGCCCGCGCCGCCTCGCGCAGGGCCTCGAGGCAGGCGGCCACGGCCGGCCTGTCGTCCCGCGCGCCCTGCAGGACGCCGATGCCCTCGAACTCGCCGTCGAGTTCGTAGGCGACGCGCGCGACCAGCCCCCATTGCACGAAGGGGGCGATGAGGCTGCGGGGCACCATCGACAGCACGCGGTCGCCGCGCAGGAGCTCGAGCACCAGCGGCAGCGAGGTGCTCGAGATCGGATGCAGCGCGGGCGTGGGCGCCCCGGGCGCCTCGAAGAGCGCATCGAAGACGCGGCGCACGCCGATGCCGTGGACCGGCAGCGTCCAGCGCGCCGCGCGCAGGTCGGCGAGCGTGGGCCGTGCCTTGCGCGCGAGCGGATGGCGGCGGCCCGCGACGATCCATGGCACGTCGGGCGCGAGGGCTTCGAAGCTGCAGGGCGCGGGCGTTTCCCCCGGCCGGCGGCACAGCGCCAGGTCCACCCGCCCGGACATCACGTCGGCCAGCAACTGCTCGCCCGGCGCTTCGAGCACTTCGATGCGCAAGGCCGGATGGCGCGCGCCGAAGGAGGGCAGCACCCGGCACAGCAGCCCCGAGACGGCGGCCGGGATCGCGCCCACGCGCAGCACGCCGCTCGCACCGGCCTGCAGCGCATGCACGGTGTCGGCCGAGGCACGCAGGGCGCTCAGGGTGTTGCGCGCCATCGGGATCACCGCGCGGCCCGCGGCCGTGAGCCGCATGCCGCGCACGTGGCGCTCGAACAGCGGCGTGTCGAGCAGGCCCTCGATGTCGGCCAGTGCCTGCGTCGCGGCAGGCTGGCTCATGCCGATCTGCTCGGCCGCGCGCCGCACGCTGCCCGAATCGGCGACGGACACCAGCAGCTGCAGATGGCGCAGGCGTCCTTTCGCGACCAGCCGGGCGTAGAGGACGGACGAGGCGGGTGTCTCCATGGGGTATCGAGGGGTATCGGGTTTGCTTATCAACTAGCCCATCAATCTATTGGAAGCCGATCGATGGCGTCAACATAATCCGGCCGTTTCCAGCCTTCCCACGGACCCACGCCATGCTGTTCTCACGTCGTCGTCTCGCGGCCCTCGCGCTGGCCCTGCCGGGTCTCTGCGCGCTTCCGGCCTTCGCGCAGGGAACCTATCCCGAGCGCCCGGTCAAGCTGATCGTGCCGTTCGCGCCCGGCGGTTCGACCGACCTCGTGGCCCGCCTGGTGGCCGACAGGATGCAGGCCACGCTGGGCCAGCCGGTGGTCGTGGACAACCGCGCGGGCGGCGGCGGCATGATCGGCTCCGAAGCCGTGGCCCGCGCCGACGCGGACGGCTATACGGTGGGCATCGGCACCGTGAGCACGCTGACGGTGAACCCGCTCCTGCTGAAGGCGAACCGCGTCGATCCGCTGAAGGACCTGGCGCCGATCGCGCTGCTGGCGACCGTGCCTGCCGTGTTCATGGTCCACCCCTCGTTCCCGGGACGCAGCTTCGAGCAGGTGGTGGCCGAGCTGCGCGCCAGGCCCGATGCCTACAACATGGGCTCGTCGGGGCCGGGCTCCATCAGCCACCTGCTGATCGAGGCGATGAACGTCGACCTCAAGTTCAAGCTGCGCCACATCCCGTACCGGGGCATGGGCCCGGCGCTGACCGCGGCGCTGGCGGGCGAGACCCAGGTCTCGAGCGATCAGTACCCCTCCTCGGCCGCCTACATCAAGAGCGGCAAGCTGCTGCCCTTCGCCGTGGGCGCGCATCGGCGGCTCGATGCGCTGCCGTCGGTCCCGACGCTCGCGGAGCTGGGCCAGCCCGAGCTCAACGCGCTGGCGATGACCTGGTTCGGCCTGGTGGCGCCCGCGAAGACGCCGCCCGCCATCCAGAAGAAGCTGCAGGACGCGGCCACCGCCGCGCTGCGCGATCCGGCATTGCTGGCGCGCCTCAAGGAACTGGGCATGGAGGCCGCGGGCGGCACGCCCGAGGCCTTCCGCGCGCAGATCGAGAGCGGACTGGCGCGCAACCGCCGCATCGTCGAGGCCGCCGGCATCCGCCCCGAATGAACCCCACCATGAATCCATCGACGCCTTCCCTTTCCCTCGCCGGCATCGCCGAAACCATCGATGCGCGATCGCAGCGCCAGCATGCCGAGGTCGTCGCGTGGCGGCGCCACATGCACCGGCACCCGGAGCTGTCGTTCAAGGAAGTGGACACCGCCAACTTCCTCGAGCGCGAACTCGCGGCCATCGACGGGCTCGAGCTGACGCGGCCCACGCCGACCAGCCTGCTCGCGCGGCTGTCCGGCGGCCGGGAGGGGCGCACGCTGGCGATGCGCGCGGACATCGACGCGCTGCCGCTGCAGGACCGCAAAAGCTGCGACTACGCTTCCGGCAACGCCAACGTGATGCACGCCTGTGGCCATGACGGCCATGCGGCGATGCTGCTGGGCGCGGCGCGCATCCTCGCCGGCCTGCGCGCGCAGGTGCCGGGCGAAGTGCGCTTCTTCTTCCAGCACGCCGAGGAACAGCATCCCGGCGGGGCCCAGCAAATGGTGGATGCGGGCGTGATGGACGGTGTCGACCAGGTGATCTCCGCGCATGTCATGTCGACCCTGGACACGGGCAGCATCGCCGTGCTCGACGGGCCGGCGCTGGCCAGCTCCGACCGCTTCGTGCTGCGCCTGCGCGGGCGTGGCGGCCATGCGGCCAACCCCGACCGCTGCATCGACCCGATCCTGGTCGGCGCGCAGATCGTCGGCAACCTGCAGGCCATCGTCTCGCGCAACACCGATCCGCACGAGGCGCTGATCCTTTCCGTCACGCGCTTCGATGGCGGCAGCGCCTTCAACGTGATTCCCGACGCGGTCGAACTCTGGGGCTCGGTGCGCTGCTTCAGCGAACAGGTGCGCGCCGGCGTGCCCGCGCTCGTGGAGCGCATCGCCAGCGGCGTGGCGGCGGCGCATGGCGCCCAGTGCGAGCTGGAGTACATCCGCGGTTACAGCCCCGTGGTCAACGACCCCGTGGTGGCCGAGCGGGTGCGCGCGGCGGTGCGCCAGGGCATCGCGACGGCGTCGCTGCAAGCCATCCGGCCCTTGCCGAACAGCGAGGACTTCAGCGCCTTCCTTCGGCATGCGCCCGGCGCCTACGCGTTCATCGGCGCGCGCAGCGCGGCCAAGGGCATCGTGCATCCGCACCACCACCCGCATTTCGACTTCGACGAGGACGCGCTGCTGCACGGCGTGCAGCTGTTCGCGAACGCGCCCTTCCACTTGAACGCATAGGGCTTTGCGCCAGGCTCGCCGCGGCGGGCGAAACGAGCGCACAATGGTCCGCAACCTTGGCGCAGGCGCATCCTGAATCAGCCATGGCGAAGTCGACATGCGAAGGGATGAAGCGCCGCGACGAGGCTCGCAAGGAGCCATGCCATGACCCGCTTCATCGATGTCCACAGCCTGGTCCGCCTGGTCGATGAGACCGGCGTGCCGCAGTTCCTCACGGCCCTGGCCGACGCGCTGCGCGACGACTTCCTGCGCTGGCGCGAGTTCGACAAGAAGGCCCGCGTGGCCAGCCATTCGCACCTCGGCGTGATCGAGCTGATGCCGGTGGCCGACGACGGCGCCTATGCCTTCAAGTACGTCAATGGCCATCCGCACAACACCGCGGTCGGGCTGCCCACCGTCATGGCCTTCGGCGTGCTCGCCGAGGTCGACACCGGCTATCCGGTGCTGCTGTCCGAGCTCACGCTCACCACCGCATTGCGTACCGCCGCCACCTCCGCCATGGCCGCGCGCGTGCTCGCGCGGCCCGGCTCGCGCAGCCTGGCGCTGATCGGCAACGGCTCGCAGAGCGAGTTCCAGGCGCTGGCCTTCCATGCGCTGCTGGGCATCGAGGAGGTGCGCGTGTTCGACATCGACCCGCATGCCACCGACAAGCTGGTGCGCCATCTCTCGGCCTGCTCGCCGATGGCGATCGTGCGCGCGCATTCGGTGGCCGAGGCGGTGCGCGGCGCCGACATCGTGACCACCGTCACCGCCTACCAGGGCCATGCGACGGTGCTCGAGCCCGGGATGATCGAGCCCGGCATGCACATCAACGCGGTGGGCGGCGATTCGCCCGGCAAGACCGAGCTCGACCCCGGGGTGCTGCGCGGCGCGCGCGTGTTCGTGGAGTACGAGCCGCAGACCCGCGTCGAGGGCGAGATCCAGCAGCTGGCGGCCGACTTCCCGGTGCACGAGCTCTGGAAGGTGCTGCTCGGCGAGGTGCCGGGCCGCGAGCGGCCGGACCAGGTCACGGTGTTCGATTCGGTCGGCTTCGCGCTCGAGGACTACACCGCGCTGCGCTACATCCACCAGCTCGCCATCGAGCGCGGCGTGGGCCGGCAGATCGCGCTGGTGCCCGAGCTCGACGATCCCAAGGACCTGTTCGGGCTCACGGCCGCGGGCCGGCGCCGGGCCGTGCTGCGGCGTGCGGCATGATGGGCGGCTGTCCAGCCACGGCGCCCGCCGCCGACCCCGTTCCATGCTCACCATCTACAACGACCGGCACGCACTGCACCAGGGCAAAGTCGAGATGTTCCGCGGCGAGCTCGTGCCGTGCTTCGAGGTGCCGGCACGCGCCGACCACGTGAAGGCCGAGATCGAGCGCCGCGCGCTCGGCCCGCTGCTCGCACCCGATGCGCTGCCCGACGCACTGCTCGCCAAGGTGCATGCGCCGCGCTACCTCGACTTCATCGCCGGCGCCTGGGACGAATGGGTGGCGCTCGATCCCGCCAATGCCGGGCGCGACGCGCTGCCCTCATACTGGCCCACGCGCGGCATGCGCACCGATGTGCTGCCCGCGAGCTTTCCCGCGCGCCTGGGCCTGTTCGGCTTCGATGCCGGCACGCCGCTGACGGCCGGCAGCTGGGCCGCCGCGCGCCATGGCGCGGCCTGCGCCTTCACGGCCGCGCAGCGCGTGCTCTGCGGCGAGCGCGCCGCCTTCGCGCTGACCCGGCCGCCGGGCCACCATGCGGGCGCCGACTTCTTCGGTGGCTACTGCTTCCTCAACAACGCCGCCGTGGCCGCGCAGGCGCTGCGCGACGCGGGCATCGAACGCGTGGCCGTGCTCGACGTCGACTACCACCACGGCAACGGCACCCAGGCCATCTTCTATGCGCGCGACGACGTGCATTTCGCGAGCCTGCATGCCGATCCCGTCACCGACTATCCCTACTACCTCGGCCATGCCGACGAGCGCGGCGCCGGCGCGGGGCTGGGCTTCAACCACAACCTGCCGCTGCCGCGCGGCACCGACTTCGCGTTCTGGCGCGCGGCGCTGACGAGCGCGCTCGCGCGCATCGCCGAGGTGAAGGCCGGCGCGCTCGTGGTCTCGCTCGGCGTCGACACCTTCGAGGGCGATCCGATCTCGGGCTTCAGGCTGCGCGGCGACGACTACCTGCGCATGGGCAAGGACCTCGCGCGCGCGGGCCTGCCGACGGTGTTCGTGTTCGAGGGCGGCTATGCGGTGGCCGAGGTGGGTGTCAACGCGGTGAACGTGCTCGAGGGCTTCGAGCAGGCCTGAATGTCCTTGCGGCCTTGAGGAAATCAGGGCTGCCCCGGTTGTCTCGTGCCGATCGGCGGGGCCCAATCGCGCTCTTTCAAATTCAGCCGGGACCCCCGCCGCCATGCTCCGCCGCCACACCTTCCTCCGCGCCGCCGCGCTCGCCGCCTGCGGTTTCGCCGCGCCTCTGGCCGCCTTCGCGCAGCAGGCCTTTCCCGCCAAGCCGGTCAAGCTGGTGATCGCCTTCCCCGCGGGCGGCCCCACCGACATCACCATGCGCCAGCTCGCCGACAACGCGAGCCGCATCCTCGGCCAGCCCGTGATCGTCGACAACAAGCCCGGCGCCGGCGGCACCCTGCCCGCGCAGGCGCTTCAGACCTCGCAGGCCGACGGCTACACCATCGCCCAGATCCCGCTCGGCGTGTTCCGCCTCGGCTACACCACCAAGATCAACTGGGATCCGCTCAAGGACATCAACTACGTCATCAACGTGACCGGCTATGCCTTCGGCATCGTCGTGCCCGCGAACAGCCCGTTCAAGACCTGGGCCGACTTCGTCGCCTATGCCAAGGCCAATCCCGGCAAGCTGACCTACGGCTCCACCGGCACCCTGACCAGCCCGCACCTGACCACCGAGCTGGTCGCGCAGAAGGCCGGCATTGAGCTGCAGCACGTGCCCTACAAGGGCAGCGCCGACCTGATGCTCGCCGTGGTGAGCGGCCAGCTCATGGCGGCGGCCGACAGCACCGGCTTCGCGCCGCAGGTCGAGGCCGGCAAGCTGCGCGTGCTCAACACCTGGGGCGAGAAGCGCCTGGCCAAGTTCCCCGACGCGCCCACGCTCAAGGAGCTGGGCTACGACATCGTGCAGAACTCGCCCTTCGGCATCGGCGCGCCCAAGGGCACGCCGCCCGAGGTGGTGAAGAAGCTGCACGACGCCTTCAAGCAGGCGATGGAGGAGCCGAGCTACGTCGCCGCGCTGGGTCGCTACGACATGCTGCCCGACTACATGAGCTCGGCGCAGTACACGAAGTTTGCGCAGGACACGGTGGCGCGGGAGAAGGTGCTGATCGAGAAGCTGGGGTTGGCGAAGGAGAAGTGAGGCGGGCGCCCTGCTTCTTTGTCAAACATGTTTAAAAGCTAGAGTTTTTTAAACATGACAAGGCGGACATGCATAAGAATCGGCGGTTTCCTGTACATGTCCGGCCTTCCGAATGGCATTCGATCGCCTGCAACCCTTCAATGCGCTGCCCTTGCTGCCGCCTGCGATCGAGCTCGAAAGCAAGGCGGTGCTCAAGCAGGCGATCTCCGCCAACCGTGTCCTTGCCAACCTTCGAGGGCTTGCCGCGCAGATTCCGAACCAGGACGTCCTGATCAGCAGCATCGTCCTGCAGGAGGCCCGGCTTTCGTCCGAGATCGAGAACATCGTCACCACCAACGATGAGCTGTATCGCGCGGACGCCGATGCCGATGGCAAGGCCGATGCGCACACCAAGGAAGTCCTGCGCTATCGCGAGGCGCTGTACCTGGGGCTCGAGGCCCTGAAGACACGCCCGCTGGCCACCAACCTCTTCATCGAGATCGCGCAGCGGATCAAGCAGATCGAGTTCGGCGTGCG
Source organism: Variovorax endophyticus (assembly GCF_025376855.1). NCBI lineage: Bacteria > Pseudomonadati > Pseudomonadota > Betaproteobacteria > Burkholderiales > Comamonadaceae > Variovorax > Variovorax endophyticus. The sequence continues at coordinate 149,359 of NZ_JAHUTH010000013.1, read as the reverse complement.
TGCCGTTCCCGGCACCGCGTTGAAGAACAACGTAGGCGAGGTGATCTACACGCCGCCGGTCGGCGAAGCCGTGATCCGGGAAAAGCTCGCGAACCTGGAGGGCTTCATCCACGGCGACGACGATCTCGACCCCTTGCTGAAGATGGCGGTGATGCACTACCAGTTCGAGGCCATCCATCCCTTCGCGGACGGCAACGGCCGAACGGGGCGCATCCTGAATCTGCTGTTCCTGGTCGACAAGGGATTGCTGGACAGCCCGGTGCTCTTCCTGTCGCGCTACTTCATTGCGAACCGGGTCGGCTACTACGATGGCTTGCGCCGGGTGACCGAATCGCGGGACTGGGAGAACTGGTTGCTCTTCATGTTGCGGGCGGTGGAGAGCACGGCCCAGCAGACCTTCGATCAGGTGATGCGCATCCGAGCGCTGATGGAGCGGGTCCGGGAGCGGGTGCAGCGGGAGGCGCCGAACGTCTACAGCAAGGATCTGGTCGAGGTGATCTTCCGTCACCCGTACACCAAGATCCAGTTCGTGGTCGACGCCGGTATCGCCAAGCGGCAGACGGCATCGGGCTATCTCCAGGTGCTGGCCAAGCTGGGCGTGCTGCGCGAAAGCCGCCACGGCCGCGAAAAGTACTACGTCAACGACGCGCTTTTCGACGAACTCGTGGCGTGAGACATGTCGATGCCATCGACATATCGCGAAAACGTGTCGATTTTTGATGGATTTTTAAACATGATCGGCATGGGCACGGCGCTCACTGCCTGATCGCAAACAACTCCCCCACCAGCCGCTCCCCCAGCGCCACGCGCACCGGCTCCCCCCCGAACACCAGCCGGAACACGATCGGCGCGATCAGGTGATCGATCACCTGTTCGGCCGTCGGCGTGGTCTCGCCGCGCGCGCGCGCCTGCTCGACCAGGGCCAGGGCCTCGCGGCGGCGGTTGCGCAGGCAGTCGGTGTCCTCGTCGCCGTTGGCCAGCGCGGCCGCGGCCTTCAAGAGCGAGGTGTTGCACGGCTTGGCCAGGTGCTCGATGAGTTCGCGCGCCCAGGCCTCGAGGTCGGCGCGCAGCGTGCCGGTGTCCGGCAGCGGGCGGTCGGGGTCGAGGCGGTGGGTGGCGGTCTCGGCCAGCAGGCCGGAAAGATCGCCCCAGCGGCGGTAGATGCTGGAGGCGCTGACGCCCGCGCGTTCGGCCACGGCCGGCACGGTGACGCGCTCCCGGCCCTGTTCGGCGACCAGTGCCTCGAGCGCGGCCCGCACCTGCGCCTGCACCTGCGCGCTGCGCCCGCCCGGGCGCCTGGCGGAAGAAGAAGGAACGGCGGGCGTGACGGCGGTGTTCATAGTGAATCGACTTTAACGCAAAGATATTTGCTTTAACAGCGGAGGAGGCCTAGAATCGCAAACGCAAAGATTTGTGCGTTAAGAGCCGTTTCGCGCCAAGGAGTTCACCGTGTCCCAATGCCCCGACCTCGCAAGCCGCCCCGGTACCGCCGCCACCCCTGTCCGCGCGGCGCCGCGGCGCATGCCCGCGGCCCTGGCCTTCCCGCTGCTGGCGGCGGTGCTGTTCGCCTTCTTCTTCGCGGCGGCCGCACCCTCGCCGCTGTTCGTGGTGTTCCAGCACGCCTGGGGCTTCTCGTCCTCGATGCTGACGGTGGCGTTCGCGATCTACGCCATCGCGCTGCTGATCTCGCTGCTGGTGGCCGGCTCGCTGTCCGACCACATCGGCCGCCGCCCGGTGGTGCTCGCGGCGCTGGTGCTGCAGGCGGTGGCGATGGGGTTGTTCCTGCTGGCGGGCGATATCGGCGGGCTGATCCTCGCGCGCGTGGTACAGGGCGTGGCGACCGGCATCGCGAGCGGCGCGCTGAGCGCGGCCGTGGTCGAGGCTGCGCCGGCCGCGAAGAAGCGGCTGGGGGCGCTGATCACCAGCGTGTCGCCGCTCGCGGGCCTGGCGCTGGGCGCGCTGCTCACGGGCATGGCGGTGCGCTGGACCGGGCAGCCGGTGACGTGGGTGTTCGGCGTGCTGGCGCTGGTGTTCGCGTTCGGCGCGGCGCTGGTGCTGTGGATGCCCGAGACCGTGACGCCGCGTGCCGGCGCGCTGGCCTCGCTGGTGCCGCGGGTGTCGATCCCCGTGCGGGCACGCGCCGAGTTCGCGCGCGGGCTGCCGGTGTTCGTCGCGGTGTGGGCGCTTGGCGGCTTGTTCCTGTCGCTCGCGCCTTCGCTGATGCACCACGTGTTCGACATCGACAGCGGCGTGGTCAACGGCCTCACGATCGCGGTGCTGTCGGGCGTGGGGGCCGCGGCGCCCACGCTGCTGGGCCGCTTCGCGGCGCCGCGCCCGGCGATCCTCGGCATGGCCAGCCTGGCGCTCGGGCTGGTGCTGCTGCTGGCGGCGCTCGCCACGCGTTCGCTGGCGCTGTTCTTCGTCGGCACGGCGGTGGCCGGCATCGGCTTCGGCGGCGCCTTCTCGGCGCTGGTGCAGACGCTCGCGCCGCTGGCCCAGTCGCACGAGCGCGGCGAACTGTTCGCGGCGATCTTCGTGGTGAGCTACCTGGCCTTCAGCCTGCCGGCGATGCTCGCGGGCTTCCTGGTCGCGCCGCTGGGCCTGCTGGCGACGGTCGAGGGCTACGCGGGCGTGCTGCTGCTGGTCGCGGCCGTGGGCACCTGGAACCAATGGGCGCCGCTGCGCCGGCGTGCCGCGCCTTAGTTCGGTCGCGCCGCGAGGATCGCTGCCACCGCCTCGCTGAAACCCGCGCCACGCTCGCCGCGCGTCACGTAGTGCGGCAGGAACTCGAGCTGCGGCACGAAGCGCGCGACGTTCGCCACGCCGATGCTGTGCGCGAAGCGGCGGAACATCAGCTGGTCGTTGGTCGAGTCGCCCACGTAGGCCCAGCGCGCCATCTCGTCGTCGAGCCGGCGGCCCCAGAGTTCGCGCACGATCCAGCGCGCGCCCTCGAGCTTGTCGTTGCCGCCGTACCAGCCGTTGACGTGGATGCTGCTCACGGTGGCATGCATGCCCTCGCCGCGCATCAGCGCCACCACGCGCGCGATGGTGGCCTCGTCGAGCCGTACGAACTCGCTGTGGTCGATCGCGATGTCGGTCTCGCGGCCCGGCGAGTCGGTGGCGCGGCCGGCGCCTGGAATCTCCGCCTCGATGCGCGCGAGCACCGCCTGCATGCGCCGGTAGTTGGCGGCACGCGTGGGTGCGTCCTGCTGGTAGCGCCTGGCGATGCCGCCGCCGGGCAGCGGCAGCAGCGCCACCGCGCCGTTCTCGGCCACGATCGCATCGACCGGCCAGGCGTTGACGAAGGGTTCGCTCCAGCCCACGGGCCGGCCGGTGATCGCCACCACGTGCAGCCCGGCCGCGCGCAACGCGCCGAGCGCGGCGAGTGCATCGGCGGTGATCGCGCCCTCGGTGGTCAGCGTGTCGTCGATGTCGGTGAACACGCCCGCGAGCGTGGCGCGCGCGGTGGCGGGCCATTGGCCCAGCGGCAGCAGGCGGTCGGGCGAGGCGGGGAGGGAAGAAGACGCGGTGAAGGAGGACATGGCGGACGGCACGGCAGGAGCGCGGATCGTACCGGTGGCCGCGCGCGCCGCGCTTTCGTGTAGCATCCCGCCCCCGCCGGCCGGTCGCGCAGACCGCCCCGGCGCGGCCCGCCCATGTCCCAGATCGTCGTCGACCGCCTCCTCAAGACCTACCGCATCGCCGAGCGCGACCCCGGCGTGCTCGGTGCCGTGCGCGGCCTGCTGCACCGCCGCCATCGCACGGTCGAGGCGCTCGCGGGCGTGTCCTTCGCGCTCGAGCGCGGCGAGCTGCTGGGCTTCATCGGTCCCAACGGCGCGGGCAAGTCCACCACCATCAAGATCCTCTCGGGCATCCTGCGGCCCGATGGCGGCAGCGTGCGCATCGACGGGCGCGATCCCTTCGCCGACCGCGAGCGCCACGTGGGCCGCATCGGCGTGGTGTTCGGCCAGCGCACCCAGCTGTGGTGGGACCTGCCGGTGGGCGAGGGCTTCGACCTGCTGCGCGACATCTACCGCGTCGACCGCGAGCGCTACCGCCGCACGCGCGACGAGCTGGTCGCGCTGCTGAGCCTCGAGCGCGTGCTCGACCAGCCGGTGCGCCAGCTCTCGCTGGGCCAGCGCATGCGCGCCGAGATTGCGGCCGCGCTGCTGCACGAACCCGAGATCCTGTTCCTCGACGAGCCCACCATCGGCCTCGACGCGCCCTCGAAGCTCGCGGTGCGCGACTTCGTGCGCCGCGCCAACCGCGAGCGCGGCACCACGGTGCTCCTGACCACGCACGACATGCACGACATCGAGGCGCTTGCGCGGCGCGTGATCGTGATCGGCCATGGCCGCGTGCTGGCCGACAGCCCGGTCGAGGCGCTGCGCGCGCAGGTGCTGGCCGAGCGCCGGCTGGTGGTCGATTTCGCGCAGGAAGCGCAATTGCCCGACGACCTCGGCACCCATTGGCCCGGCGTGCGCGTGAACGCGCGCGACGGCCGCACGCTGGTGCTCGACTTCGATCCCGCGGCCGTCTCCGCGCCGGCCTTGATCGCGCGCATCGCGGCCGAGCATGCGGTGGAGGACATCCGGCTCGAGGGGCTGGCGATCGAGGCCGTGATCGCGCGCTTCTATGCGATGCATGGAGCGGCCGACGCATGAAGGAAGGATGGCGCGAGATCGCGCGCCCCTACACCGCGGCCTTCGCCTCGCGCTTTCTGCAGATGCTGCAGTACCGCACCGCCGCGCTCGCGGGCTTCGGCACGCAGTGCTGGTGGGGCGGCATCAAGGTGATGGTGTTCGCGGCCTTCTACGGCGGTGCCTCGGCCGCCGCGCAGGCGCCGATGACGCTCGAGCACGCCATCACCTACACCTGGCTCGCGCAGGGCCTGCTGGTGCTGATGCCCTGGCTGGTCGATCCCGAGGTGGCGCAGTCGGTGCGCACAGGTTCGGTGGCCTACGACCGGCTGCGGCCGGTCGATGCCTATGCGCTCTGGTATGCGCGCAGCGCGGGCTGGATCGCCGCGCGCCTGCTGCCGCGCGCGGCGCTGATGCTGGGCTTCGCCGCCGTCGCGCTGCCGCTGCTGGGGCTCGGCGCCTGGGCCTGGCAGCCGCCGGTGGGCGTGGCGGCCGCGCTGGCCTTCGCGCTGTCGATGGGGCTGGGCCTGGCGCTGTCGACCGCGATGGTGATGCTGCTCAACGTCGCGACCTTGTCGGCGCTCAACGAGCGCGGCATCAACGCGCTGTCGGCGCCGCTGGTGATCGTGCTGTCGGGCAACCTGCTGCCGCTCGCGCTGCTGCCCGATGCCTGGCAGACCGCGCTGCTGGTGCAGCCGCTGGCCGGGCTGATGGACATTCCCGCGCGCCTGTACTTCGGCCAGCTGCGTGGCGCCGACGCGCTGCTCGGGCTCGCGCTGCAATGCTTCTGGATCGCGCTGCTGGTGGTCACCGGCCGCTGGCTGCTGGTGCGCACCATGCGCCGGCTGCAGGTGCAGGGCGGGTGAGCGCGACATGAGCAGGTCCCCGGGATCGATCGCGCTGTTCCTGCGGCTGGTGAAGGCCTCGGTCGGCGCGCAGGCGCGCTACCCGGCCTCGGCGCTGATGCTCACGGCGGGCCAGTTCCTCGTCACCGGCATCGAGGTGGTCGCGGTCTGGGCCATGTTCCACCGCTTCGGCGAGGTGCGCGGCTGGACCCTCGGCGAGGTCGCGCTGTTCTACGGCCTGGTCAACTGCATGTTCGCGCTGGCCGATGCCCTGGGCCGCGGCTTCGACGTGTTGGGCACCGAGTTCCTGCGCAGCGGCGCCTTCGATCGCCTGCTGCTGCGCCCGCGCCCGCTCGCGCTGCAGCTCATGGGCCACGACTTCCGCATCAGCCGCATGGGCCGGCTGCTGCAGGGGCTGGCGGTGATCGGCTTCGCGACCGCGCAGGCCGGCATCGCCTGGACGCCCGAGGCCGTGGCCGTCGCGTTGTTCGCGCTGGCCGGCGGCGTGGCGCTGTTCCTCGGCATCCTGGTGCTGCAGGGCACGCTGGCCTTCTGGACCGTCGAGAGTCTGGAGATCGCCAACGTGCTGACCTACGGCGGCGTGCAGGCGGCGCAGTACCCGCTCGCGCTCTACGCGCGCTGGTTCCGGCGCCTGCTTACCTTCGCGGTGCCGCTGGCTTGCGTGGCCTATTACCCCGCGCTGCTGATCCTCGGGCGGCCCGATCCGCTCGGCGCGCCGCACTGGGTGGGCTGGGCGTCGCCGCTGGCGGGCTTCGTGTTCCTCGCGCTGGCGTTCCGCGTCTGGGGGCTCGGCTTGAGGCACTACGCCTCGACGGGCAGTTGAATTCGGACTTCCGGACGCGAAGAACGCGAAGGTTTCGCGAAGGGCGCGAAGAAAACCTACTTGTTTCTCTTTGGCGTCCTTCGCGAAACCTTCGCGTCCTCTGCGTCCGGCTGCCCGCTTCCGCGTTATCCCGCGCTCTGCAGCGCCAGCCCCGCGTGTTCGCGCAGCGGGTGGAAATGGATCTTCGGGAAGCGTTCCTGCGCCAGCCGCACGTCGTACGGCGAGGTGCACAGGAAGGCCAGCGTGTCGGCCGCGTCCTTGGCCATGCGCTGCGGATAGGCGTTGACGAACTCGCGCAGCTCGGCCGGCGTGTCGGCCGTGATCCAGCGCGCGCCGGTGTACTGGCAGCCCTCGAGCCGCACGTCGGCGTCGTACTCGGCCTTCAGCCGGTGCTGCACCACTTCGAACTGCAGCTGGCCGACCGCGCCCAGCAGCATCGGGCCGCCGATCTCGGGGCGGAACACCTGGATCGCGCCCTCCTCGCCGAGCTGCGCCAGGCCCTGCTGCAGCTGCTTGGTGCGCAGCGGGTTCTTGAGGATCACGGTCATGAACAGCTCGGGCGCGAAGAAGGGCAGGCCGGTGAACTGCAGGCTCGCGCCGTCGGTGATGGTGTCGCCGAGCTGCACGCCGCCATGGGTGGTGAAGCCCACGATGTCGCCCGCGTAGGCTTCCTCGACCGCCTCGCGGCGCTGGCTCATGAAGGTCACGACGCTGGTGGGGCGCAGTTCCTTGGCGGTGCGCTGCACCTTGAGCTTCATGCCCGGCGTGTACTTGCCCGAGGCCATGCGCACGAAGGCGATGCGGTCGCGGTGGTTGGCGTCCATGTTGGCCTGCACCTTGAAGACCACGCCCGCGAAGTCCTTGTCCTCGGGCTGGATCTCCTTCGTCACCGGCTGGCGGTTGACCAGCGTGGTGCTGGTGCGCGACTGCGGCGAGGGCGCGAGGTCGACCAGCGCGTCGAGCACTTCCATCACGCCGAAGTTGTTCACGCCCGAGCCGAAGAACACCGGCGTCTGCTTGCCCGCGAGGAAGGCCTCGCGGTCCCAGGTGGGCGAGGCGCCGGTGGCGAGCTCCATGCTCTCCATCGCGGTCTCGAAGTCGGCGCCGAAGCGCTTGGCGAGGGTGTCGCGCTCGCTCAAGGGGATGGTCTCGAAGTCCTGCGGCAGGCGTTCGCTGCCCGACTCGAACACCGTCATGGCCTGCGTGCGCAGGTTCATGATCCCGCGGAAGCTCTTGCCCTGGCCCACGGGCCAGGTCATCGGCACGCAGGGCATGCCGAGCTCGCGCTCCACCTCGTCGAGGATGTCGAGCGGCTCGCGCACCTCGCGGTCCATCTTGTTGACGAAGGTGATGATCGGCGTGTCGCGCTGGCGGCAGACCTCGATCAGGCGCCGCGTCTGCGCTTCCACGCCGTTGGCCGCGTCGATCACCATCAGCGCCGAGTCGACCGCCGTGAGCACGCGGTAGGTGTCTTCCGAGAAGTCCTTGTGGCCGGGCGTGTCGAGCAGGTTGATCACGTGGTCGCGGTACAGCATCTGCATCACCGACGAGGCCACCGAGATGCCGCGCTGCTTCTCGATCTCCATCCAGTCGGAGGTCGCATGGCGCGAGGCCTTGCGCGCCTTCACCGAGCCGGCGATCTGGATCGCGCCGGAGAACAGCAGCAGCTTCTCGGTCAGCGTGGTCTTGCCGGCGTCGGGGTGGGAAATGATCGCGAAGGTGCGGCGGCGGCGGGTTTCGGAGGCGAAAGACACGGTAGGGCCAGGTAGAAGGGGTCGGTCGGGCGAACCGGCGATTGTCGCAGGTCACCCCGCGGACCGCACCCCTGCCTTTCAGTTGTGCCCCTGGGGCAGCGACAGCGCGTCGTCGGCCGCGACGAAGCGCCGCGAGGCCTTCGGATCGCGAAACACCAGCGGCTGCGCCGGCGGCTCGCCCGCGTCGGCGCGGCGCACGGCCTCCAGCACCTCGCCGTGCGCGGGGCTCTTGGCGCACACCGGGTCGGCCGCCGCGGCGTCGTGCGCCAGCATGTAGGCCTGGCAGCGGCAGCCGCCGAGGTCGCGCTCCTTGTGCTCGCAGCTGCTGCACGGTTCCTTCATCCAGCCGGTGCCGCGGTAGCGGTTGAAGCCTTCCGAGTCGCGCCAGGCGCTGCGCACGCTGGTCTCGCGCAGGTTCGGGAACGCGAGGCCCGGCAGCATGCGCGCCGTGTGGCAGGGCAGGGCGGTGCCGTCGGGCGCGACCGTCATGAACATGCTGCCCCAGCCGTTCACGCATTTCTTGGGCGCGGCCTCGTGGTAGTCGGGCGCCACGAAGAAGATCCGCATGCGGCCGTCGAGCTTGCGGCGCCAGGCTTCGGTGGCGGCCTCGGCCTTGCGCATCTGCTCGCGCGTGGGCAGCAGGTGGGCACGGTTCTCGCGCGCCCAGGCGTAGTACTGGGTGTTGGCGAGCTCGAGGTACTCGGCGCCCATGGCCTCGGCCATCTCCACGATGCGGTCGATGTGGTCGATGTTGAGCCGGTGGATCACCACGTTGAGCACCATCGGCCAGCCGTTGGCCTTGATCAGGCCGGCCACCTTCCGCTTGAGGTCGAAGGTCTTCGTGTGCGAGAGGAAGTCGTTCAGCTCGCGCGTGGAGTCCTGGAACGAGAGCTGCACGTGGTCCAGGCCCGCGGCCTTGAGCGCCGCCGCGCGCGCCTCGCTCAGGCCCACGCCCGAGGTCAGCAGGTTGGTGTAGTAGCCCAGGCGCCGGGCCTCGGCCACCAGCACCTCGAGGTCGTCGCGCAGCAGCGGCTCGCCGCCCGAGAAGCCGCACTGCACCGCGCCCAGTTCGCGTGCCTCGCGCAGCACGCGCAGCCAGTCCTCGGTAGGCAGCTCGTCGGCATGGCCGGCGAAATCGACCGGGTTGTAGCAGAAGGCGCAGTGCAGCGGGCAGCGGTAGGTGAGCTCGGCCAGCAGCCACAGCGGCGGACCCGGCAGCGCCGCCGTCGCGCTCACTTCAGCACCACCCAGCGCTGCGCGAGCGCGATCTCGAGGAAGGCCAGCACCTCCTTGCCGAGGCCGGTGGTGTCGAAGCATTCCTCGAGGTCGAGCACGATCGCGCGCACGTCGCCTCGGCCGTCGCAGCGCTTGAGGATCTCGCCCGCGCTCTGGTTGAGCTTGACCATGCCCTCGGGGTAGAGCAGCACGTGGCAGTCCTGCGCGGGCTCCCACTGCAGCCTAAAGCCCTCGGCGATGCCGGGCCGGCTGTCGAGCGTGGGCGCGCTCATGCGGCACCTCCCTCGGCGGCCGGCGTCACGCCGTAGGCCAGGGCCATCGCATCGTTCATGGCCCAGAGGATGTCGAGCTTGAACTGCAGGATGTCGAGCGCGCGCTCCTGCTGCGCGCGCGTGGCGAAGTGCTCGAGCGTGAGCGCCAGGCCCTGCTCGACGTCGCGCCGCGCCTGGCTCACGCGGTTGCGGAAGTAGGCGAGGCCGCCGGGCTCGATCCACGGATAGTGCTCGGGCCAGCCGGCCAGCCGCTGCTTGTGGATCTCGGGCGCGAACAGCTCGGTCAGCGAGGAGCACACGGCCTCCTGCCAGGGCGCGCGGCGTGCGAAGTTCACGTAGGCATCGACCGCGAAGCGCATCGCGGGCGTCACGTGGCGCAGGTCGACGATCTCCTCGCGCGTGAGGCCGGTCGCGACGCCGAGGCCGATCCAGGCCTCGATGCCGCCGGGATCGTCGCCGCTGCCGTCGTGGTCGACGATGCGCTGCACCCAGCCGCGCCGCACCTCGCGCTCGGGGCAGTTGGAGAGGATCGCCGCGTCCTTCACCGGAATCGCGATCTGGTAGTAGAAGCGGTTCGCGGCCCAGCCGCGCACCTGCGCGGGCGTGGCGCGGCCCTCGTTGAGCATGCGGTTGAACGGATGGTGGATGTGATAGGCCTTGCCCCTGGCGCGCAGCTGCGCCTCGAACTCGGCGTGGCTCCAGGCCGGCTCGCCGCTGGGCGCGCGCGGCGGCGCGAGGGAGATGTCGATGAGGGCGATGATGGGCTCCTGGGTCCTGGCTGTCCGTTCGTCGTGCTCAGAGCACGACCTCCATGCCGTCGAAGGCGACCTCGATGCCGCGCCGGTCGAGCTCGGCGCGCTCGGGCGAGTCCTCGTCGAGGATCGGGTTGGTGTTGTTGATGTGGATCAGCACCTTGCGCGTGCGCGCGGGCAGGTCGGCCAGCCACTCGAGCATGCCGCCCGGTCCCGACTGCGGCAGGTGGCCGATGCTGCGGCCGGTCTTGCGGCTGAAGCCCAGCGCGATCATCTCGTCGTCGCGCCAGAAGGTGCCGTCGACCATCACGCAGTCGGCCGCGCGCATCGCGGCATCGACCTCGGGGCTGTGCGCGCCGAGGCCCGGCGCATAGAAGGCGCTGCGGCCGCTCGCGGTGTCGGTCAGCGTGAGGCCGATGTTGTCGCCGGGCACGGGATGCTCGCGGTGCGGCGAGTAGGGCGCGGCCTTGCCGACCAGCGCGAGCGCGCGCAGCGCCAGGCCGCTCACGCCCGGCACCTCGAAGCCGCGGCCGTCGAGCGGCAGCTCGTGGTGCGCGACGCCGCAGAAATGCGAGAGCACGCGCAGGATCGGGTTGCCCTGCGTGAGGTCTTCGTACACCGGCCCGGTGCACCACAGCGGCAGCGGCGCGCCACGCTCGCGCAGCATGTAGAGGCCGGTCGAATGGTCGACCTGCCCGTCGACCAGCACCACGCCCGCGATGCCGGTGTCGCGCGGGCCGCGTCCGGGCTGCAGCGCGGGCGTGGCCTTGATCTGTTCGAGGATGTCGGGCGAGGCGTTGACCAGCACCCAGTCGTCGCCCGTGTCGCCCTTGGCGCAGATCGAGGACTGCGTGCGCGCGCGGGCGCGCACGGTGCCCGCGCGCAGGCCGGCGCAGTTCGCGCAATTGCAGTTCCACTGCGGAAAGCCGCCACCGGCGGCGGCGCCCAGGACGCGGATGTGCATGCGGTGCGGCGCCGCGCGGCGGCGCGAGAGAAGGGGGAGGGGAAAGCGAAACCGGCACGGACCGCCGAAGCGGGCCGTGCCGGAAAGGGCGTGGCGCTCAGCGCGCCGCCACGTACATCGTGATCTCGAAGCCGAAGCGGAAGTCGGTGGCTTGAGGGGTGGTCCAGGTCATGAAGTCTCCTTGAGGAATTCCATTCGCAGGCGAAGGCCGATGGGCGCCTTCGGAAGCGGCGAAAGCGCGCTCCGCGGACAGCATACCCAGTTTGAGGGGGGCGCGCAGCGTGGTTGCAGTACCCGTCGCGGCGTGGGCGCGGTCCGACGGCGTAGCATCGCCTGCATGCTGGAGGCACTTGGTTCTACATGCGATGGCGCGGGGCGACTCGACGTGGGCGAGGGCCATCGGCTGCACTGGGAGAGCACCGGTGCAGCCGCCGGACGCGCCGCGCTCGTGCTGCATGGCGGGCCCGGTTCGGGCGGCTCGCCGGCGCTCGCGCGCGGCTTCGATCCACAGCGCTATCGCGTGGTCGCCTTCGACCAGCGCGGCGCGGGACGCAGCACGCCGCGCGGCGAGACGCGCCACAACCGCACCGAGCTGCTGATCGCCGACATCGAGGCACTGCGGCACCACCTGGGCATCGCGCGCTGGCTGGTGGTCGGCGGTTCGTGGGGCGCGACGCTGGCGCTGGCCTATGCGGCGCGCCATCCCGAAGCGGTCGACGGGCTGCTGCTGCGCGGACTGTTCGTGCCGAGCGCATCGGAGTTGCATTGGAGCTTCGAGGGCGCGCGCGCGACCCATGCCGAAGCAGGGTCGCGGCTGGCCGGCGCGGTCTCGCTGGCCGGGGGCGCGCCGTTGCTGCCCGCGTTGTGTCGCGTGTTCGCGGGCGACGACCTCGCAACGCAATCGCGCGCGACGCTCGCCTGGCTGGCCTGGGAGCATGCGCAGGGCGGCCAGTCCGGCGCCGCGCCCGAGCCGCAAGGCGATGCGCTGCAACGCGCGATCGATCGCTACAAGGTGATGGCGCACTACCTCGCACACCGCTGCTGGCTCGCGGACGGCGACGCGGTGAGGTGGGGCGCGCTCGACGCGCTGCGCGACCACCCGGTGCTGTTCCTGCACGGTGAACTCGACCGGACCTGTCGCCCGGCCGCCGCTCGAGCCGTACAGCGCCTGCTGCCCGCGAGCCGCTTCGAAACCGTGCCCGGCGCGGGCCACGATCCCTTCCATCCCGCGATGGCGCAGCGCATGGCGCGCGCGCTCGATGCCTTCGCGGCACGAGGCCGCTTCGACCCACCCGTTCAGAACGCCTCGGTCACCCCGTAGGCCCGCATCTGCGCCTCGACCTGCGCGACGTCCTGGCACAGCACGACGAGATCGTGCGCGCGGCCCTCGCGGTCCTTCACGTGCTTGCTCAGCAGCGCCTCGGGCCGGAAGCCCAGCGCCTGGAACACCGCGATCGCGCCGCGCTGGTCCACGGTCATCTGCGCCACCACCTTCTCGTGGCCCTGTTCCATCGCGAGCGCGCAGCCCTCCTGCGCGAGCTGCTGGCCCAGGCCGCTGCCGCGCAGGGCAGGCTCGACCAGCACGCGCAGCTCGGCCACATGGCGCGACCACGAATGCGGATCGCGGATCACCGCCGCGCAGCCCAGCACCTTGTCGTCGCGAACCGCGAGCACGCTGTCGATGTCGCCGCGCGCGATGGCGCGCACCCAGGCGTCCATCACCTTGGGCTGCGTGATGTCGCGCGGCAGGAACAGCAGATCGTGCGCGGGCAGCGCCTGCGCGAAGGCCAGCACCGCGCCGGCATCGGCGGCGTCCATGCGGCGCAGCGCGATCTCGCCGTCGGCATGCGGCAGCGTGCGCGGATAGAGCCGGGTCGAACCCGGGTTCGTCGAGGTGTCTGCGGCATTCGTCATGTGGATCGCACTCCCAGCCATTCGTCGAGCTTCGGCCACAGCCGGCGCACCGCGTTCGGTCCCGCGGCCAGGCTCACATGGCCGCCCTTGAGCACCACTTCCTCCTTGTCCGCCGATCCGATGCCCGCGATCAGCGGCGCGCCCGCCTCATAGGGAACGATGTGGTCGTGCTGCGCGAGCGCATGCAGCACCGGCACCTCGATGTCGGCGAGGCGCACCGGCCGCCCGCCGATCGAGAGCTCGCCTTTCAGCAGCTTGTTGCCCCACATCAGCTCCTTCACGGTCTGGCGGAAGTACTCTCCCGCCAGCGGCAGCATCTCGGCGCCCCAGCGGTCGAACATGCGGTAGGACTTGACGAACTCGTCGTTCGCCATGTTGTCCCACAGCTGCACCAGGCCCGCGCCGCGGCCCGCGGGGCGCAGCATGTCGAAGGAGGCGAACAGCATCTCGGGCGGCACGTTTCCCACGCTGTCGACCAGCCGGTCGACGTCGAAGTAGCGCTGGTCGGACCAGGCATGGAACATCGTCATGCGGCTGAAGTCGATCGGCGTGGTGAACAGCGCGAGGTTCTTCAGCGGCCCGCCGGGATGCAGCGCGGCATAGAGCGTGGAGAGTACGCCGCCCATGCAGTAGCCGACGATGCTCACGTCCTCCTCGCCCGAGCGTTGCTGCACGCGGCGGATCGAGTCGGGAATGAAGTCGAGCACGTAGTCCTCGATGCGCAGCCGCTTCTCCTGCGGCCGCGGCGCATTCCAGTCCATCATGTAGACGTCGTAGCCCTGCTTGAGCAGGTGCTCGACCATGCTCTGGCCCGGCGCGAGGTCGAGGATGTAGCCCTTGTTGGTGGTGGCCATCACGATCAGCACCGGCACGCGGTAGATCTCGTCGACCATCGGCCGGTAGTGGTAGAGGCTCAGCGTGCCGCGGCGGTGGATCTCGTCCTTGGGCGTGAGCCCGACCGCGGGCGTGGCGCTGGTCAGGAACTCCAGGCCCTTGATGTTGCGCTGGATGGTGCGCTCGATCTCGGCGCGCAGGTCGGGCAGCACCGGCAGCTCGGCGGCGGGCGTGCTCATGGCCGCGGGCGGCGGGTGCGGGCCGGGGCCTTCTTCGCGGGTGCTGGCGGCGCGGCCGCCATCGAGGGTGGCTGTTTCGTGCGCCGCGGTGCCGCGGGCCGCGGTTGCGGCGCCGTACCGCCCTCCTCGAGCTGTCGCGCGATCCGCGCCAGATGGTCGTCGATGTGCTGCAGCTGCTCGGACAGCGCCTGCAGGTCGGCGCGCGTGGGCAGGTTCAGCATCGTGAGCAGCCGCGCCATCAGGTCGGCCAGCGCCTTCTGCGCGCCCAGCGAGGCATTCATGCCGCCGTGCATGCCCTGCCGGAACGGATCGGAGGCCATGGCCTCGTTGGCGAACGCATTGGTGCTCTTTTCCCATTGCGCGCTGAGCTCGCGCCAGATCGCCATGGGGTCGAGGGGAGAGGAGGACTGGGTCATGGCCGCACACCGGGTTCGTCGTCGGGAGGCCGCGCCGTGCGCCGGCGCGGCGCCTGGGCCGCGCGCTATTTGCGCTGCAGCATCTTCGTGACCTCGTCGACGTTCGACTGGATGCGCTGGCGCACCACCTCGAAGGCATCGGCCTGCGACTTGGCCGCGAGATTGGCGAGTTCCTTGATGTCGTCGACCGCGCGCTGGAACGACTGGCGGCCGAGCGCGTCGAGCTTGGCGAGGCTTTCCTTCGGGTCCTTGCCGGGGATGTCCTTGGCGGCGGCCTGCCAGTCGGTGATCGCGCTCTTGATCATCTCGGTCTGGCGCTGCACCACGGTCTGCAGGCCCTGGAACGACTTTTCGTTGGCCTGCATCAGCGCCTGCAGGTCCTTGCGGCCGCTGTCGAGCAGCTTGCTCGCGCCGTCGGTCATGTTGAGGTTCTGCAGCCGCTCGGCCATGCCCTTGAGCGGGTTGAGCATGTCGGCCGCGCTCGGGGCCGCCTTTTTCGCGGCGCTTCCGCTGCTGCTGGCAGTGGTCTTCTTGGCGGCGGCTTTCTTGGCAGTGGCCATGGTGCGGAATCTCCTGAGGACGTTGGACAAGATGGTGGCGGGACCGGCCGCGCACGCGCGCGGTCCGCCGCCACGATACGCCGCGGCGACCCTGCCGCGGCGGTCGCGGCCGCGGATTTGCCTGGGGGATTTCCCGAAGGGATGGTGTGCGCCGCGGCGCCGGCGATCGATGCGGTGTCGCCGGGTAGCGGCAACGGCTTACATCGGCGGCGTGAAGCCGTCGCGCCCGGCCACCACGCGCAGCGCGGTCGGCGTGCCGTTGCGCTCCTGCGCATTGACCAGCACCTTGGCGCCCGGCACCAGCAGCGCCTCGGTGCCGGGGCGGAAGGTCACGACCGGCACGTCGCGCGGCACGATCACGGTCTTCTCGCCGCCCTTGTAGGTCAGGCGCAGCTGCTGTCCGCCGCGCACCGAGCGCGGCGCGGCCGCGAGGTCGGCCACGGTCGCGTTGGTCATGGTGCTCCGCGGCTGCAGGTCCCACGGATAGTGGCCCTCGCCGCTGCCGCGCGCGGCCTCGGGGAACACCAGCACCTCGAGCGCCTTCTGGGTGCCGTCGGGCTGCGGCATCGCGGCGGTGCCGACGAAGCTGCCCTTCCTGATGTCGGACAGCTTGATGCGGTAGACCTCCGACAGCGGCATGTCCGCGGGCCGCGCAAGGCTCACGACCTCGCCGTCGCGGTCCTTGACGACGAGCTTCTTCGCGTCGGCGTAGACCAGCGTGCCGCGCACCCGCACCACCGGTTGCGTGGCCGAAGCCTGCTGTGCGAGGGACAGGCCCGGCAAGGTGGCGAGGCCGAGCAGGGCTGCCGTGCAGAGCGCACGGCGCGCGGTGGGGGACGGGGGCGCGGACAGGCGGGATGAGGGCATCGGAGGGCTTTCGCTGAAAAGGAAAAGAAGGCAAGCCGCGTTGTACGCCCCGACTCTGAGCCCTGCATGACGCGGGGTGCCGGCGCCTCCGCGCGTTCCGTGATGTGGGAAGCCCCGGCCGTTGGCGCCCGTGTCCGGCACGTCTACAATCCGCCGCTTCCGAGGAGCGTTGCAGCGCCGCCAGGCGTGAGGCTCGGACCCATCGCAACCACGCTCATCCGCTGTTCTCGCGGTGAGTCTTTTCCCCCGATCGCAGTGGCCTCGTTCAAACACAGTTCTGGAGTTCACTTCACATGAGCGCTGTTCTCAAGCCCACCCCTGTTTCGTCCGCCGACCAGGCGATCGCCGACCTTTCGCTCGCCGCCTGGGGCCGCAAGGAAATCCGCATCGCCGAAACCGAGATGCCCGGTCTGATGGCCATCCGCGAGGAATTCGCCAAGAGCCAGCCGCTCAAGGGCGCGCGCATCACCGGCTCGCTGCACATGACGATCCAGACCGCGGTGCTGATCGAGACGCTGCAGGCCCTCGGCGCGCAGGTGCGCTGGGCCTCGTGCAACATCTTCTCGACGCAGGACCACGCGGCCGCCGCGATCGCCGCGTCGGGCACGCCGGTGTTCGCGATCAAGGGCGAGTCGCTCAAGGATTACTGGGACTACACCCACGCCATCTTCGACTTCGGTCCCAAGGACTCGAAGGGCGAAGGCCCGAACATGATCCTCGACGACGGCGGCGATGCCACGCTGCTGATGCACCTGGGCCAGCGCGCCGAGAAGGACCTGGGCGTGATCGCCAACCCGGGCAGCGAGGAGGAGCGCATTCTCTTCGCCGCGATCAAGGCCAAGCTGGCCGTCGATGCCACCTGGTACACGCGCAAGTCGGCCGAGATCATCGGCGTGACTGAGGAAACCACCACCGGCGTGCACCGCCTCAACGAGATGAGCGCCAAGGGCACGCTGCTGTTCCGCGCCATCAACGTCAACGACTCGGTCACCAAGAGCAAGTTCGACAACCTCTACGGTTGCCGCGAATCGCTGGTCGACGGTATCAAGCGCGCGACCGACGTGATGATCGCCGGCAAGGTGGCCTGCGTGGCCGGCTACGGCGACGTGGGCAAGGGCTCGGCCCAGGCGCTGCGCGCGCTGTCGGCGCAGGTGTGGGTCACCGAGATCGACCCGATCAACGCGCTGCAGGCCGCGATGGAAGGCTACAAGGTCGTGACGATGGAGTACGCGGCCGACAAGGCCGACATCTTCGTGACGACCACCGGCAACAAGGACGTGATCCGCCACGAGCACATGGCCGCCATGAAGGACCAGGCCATCGTCTGCAACATCGGCCACTTCGACAACGAGATCGACGTCGCGTCGATCGAGAAGTACGAATGGGAAGAGATCAAGCCGCAGGTCGACCACGTCACCTTCCCCGACGGCAAGAAGATCATCCTGCTGGCCAAGGGCCGCCTGGTGAACCTGGGCTGCGGCACGGGTCACCCGAGCTTCGTGATGTCCTCGTCGTTCGCGAACCAGACCATCGCGCAGATCGAGCTGTTCACCAAGCCCGACGCCTACCAGGCCGGCAAGGTCTACGTGCTGCCCAAGCACCTCGACGAGAAGGTCGCGCGCCTGCACCTGAAGAAGGTCGGCGCCATGCTCACCGAGCTGACCGACGCCCAGGCCGCCTACATCGGCGTGAGCAAGAACGGCCCCTACAAGCCGGACACCTACCGCTACTGATCGCCGCGCATGCGAGCCGACCAGTTGCTGGTGGAACGCGGCCTCGCCGCCTCGCGCTCGCAGGCCGTGCGGCTCATTGCCGGCGGCATGCGCTGGCGCGATGCGGGCTCGACCGATGCGTGGCGTTCGGTCGCGAAGAACCGCGACGAGGTGCCCGAGTCGGCCGAGCTCGAGCTCGACGACGCGGCCGAGGCGCGCTATGTCTCGCGCGGCGGGCTCAAGCTCGAAGGCGCGCTCGAGGCCAGCGGCGTCGATGCCGCCGGCAAGCTGTGCCTCGACGTGGGCCAGTCGACCGGCGGCTTCACCGACTGCCTGCTGCAGCGCGGCGCCGCCCGGGTGGTGGGCGTCGATGTCGGCCACGGGCAGCTGCATGCGAAGCTGCGCGAGGACGCGCGCGTGCTCGCCATCGAAGGCGTCAATGCGCGCGCGCTTTCGGCCGACGACCTGCAGGAAGAGGGCGAGGAGCCCTTTGCCGAGCGCTTCGACCTGATCGTCGGCGACCTGTCCTTCATCTCGCTCACGCTGGTGCTGCCGGCCGTGGTGCAGTTCCTCGCGGACGACGGGCAGCTGCTGATGCTGGTCAAGCCGCAGTTCGAGCTGCAGCCGGGCCAGGTCGGCAAGGGCGGCATCGTGCGCGACGCGGCGATGTACGAGATCGTCGAGAAGCGCCTGCGCGATGCCTGCGCCGCGCTCGAGCTGCGCGTGCTGCGCTGGTTCGACAGCCCGATCGCCGGCGGCGACGGCAACCGCGAGTTTTTCATTCACGCCGTGCGCGCGACGGGCGCGGGCGGTTCCTAAGGAGACGCAGGTGCGCCTTCCGCTGAGTTTCGAATTCTTCCCGACCAAGACGCCCGAAGGCGCGGTCAAGCTGCGCGCGGCACGCCAGCAGCTCTATGCGCGCAAGCCCGAGTTCTGCTCGGTCACCTACGGCGCGGGCGGCTCCACCCACCAGGGCACCTTCGGCGCGGTGCAGGAAATCCTGTCCGAGGGCGTGGACGCGGCCAGCCATTTCTCGTGCATCGGCGCCACGCGCGAGACGGTGCGCGCGCAGCTCGCCGAGCTCAAGGCCATGGGCGTGAAGCGCCTGGTGGCGCTGCGCGGCGACCTGCCCAGCGGCTACGGCGCGGGCGGCGAGTTCCAGTACGCGAGCGACCTCGTGGCCTTCATCCGCGCGGAGACCGGCCGCGACTTCCACATCGAGGTGGCCTGCTATCCCGAGGTGCATCCGCAGGCGCGTTCGCCCGAGGCCGACCTGCAGGCCTTCGCGGCCAAGGTGAAGGCCGGCGCCGATTCGGCGATCACGCAGTACTTCTTCAGCGCCGACGCCTACTTCCGCTTCGTCGACGAGGCGCGAGCGCTCGGCATCGACACGCCGATCGTGCCCGGCATCATGCCGATCACCAGCTCGACGCAGCTGATGCGTTTCTCGGACGCCTGCGGCGCAGAGATCCCGCGCTGGATCCGGCTGCGGCTGCAGGCCTTCGGCGACGACACGGCCTCGATCAAGGCCTTCGGCCTCGATGTCGTGACCGACCTTTGCGCGCGGCTGCGCGAGGGCGGCGTGCCAGCGCTGCACTTCTACACGATGAACCAGTCGGCGGCCACGCTGGCTGTCCTGGAGCGCCTGGATTGAGAGGGGCGGCGCGGGCGCCTGGCTCGCTGCGCGGGGCGCTTCGCGCCGCGCTCGTGGCCTGCACCTGCGCGCTCGCTGGCTGCGCCATGCCGCCGGCGACCGAGGGCGGCGCGGCGCCGGACACCGTGGCGCAGGAGAGCCTGTCGCCGATCCCGCGCCAGATGACCGTGCCACCCGGCGCCGAGCCGCGTTCGAACGTGCCCTCGGTGCGCTACGACCTCGCGGTGACCGGGCCCGATGAACTTCCCGCCGACGGCCTGCCGGGCGACGAGCCGCGCGGGGAGGTGTTCGAGCGCGGCGGCGCCTCCTGGTACGGCATCCAGTTCCACCAGCGCCGCACCGCCAGCGGCGAGCGCTTCGACATGGGCGCCCTGACGGCCGCGCACAAGACCCTGCCCTTCAACACGCGCGTGTGCGTGCGCAGCCTCGTCAACGGCAAGGAAGTGCTGGTGCGCGTGAACGACCGCGGCCCCTACACCCAGGGCCGCGTGATCGACCTGAGCCGCGCCGCGGCCGACCGCATCGGGCTCGCGAGCCTGGGCATCAAGCAGGTGGCGCTGACCGTCATCGACCGCGAGGGCATGCGTTGCGACGGCGAGCTCGCGGAGCCGGGCGAGGCCGACGCGCCGTCGCTCGAGGTGGCGCCGGTGCGGCCGCCGCAGGCCCGGCCCGCGGCAACGCGCAAGGCGCCGGTACGCCGCGCGCCGGCACGGCGGCGCTGAGCGGATCAGCCCGCGGCGTCGATCGTGAAGCCCGCGTTGCGGTCCTGCCCCAGCTTCTGCACCAGCTGCGGCAGCGCCGCTTCGAGCAGCGGCTTGAGCGTGTAGGGTGGATTGATCAGAAACATGCCGCTGGCCGGCAGGCCCGGGCGGCGCGTTTCGCCGCTGGGCGCGGTCGTGATCTTGCTCGACTTGACCGTCAGCGTGACGTTGAGCGAGGACTTGCCGGCCTTGGTGGCCATGGTCTTGAGCCGGCGCGGCAGGTCGTGCGCCTCGGGCCGCGGAATGATCGGATACCAGACCGCGTAGGTGCCGGTGGCGAAGCGCTTGAGCGCCTCGGCCATGAAGTCGAGCACCCGGCCGTAGTCGGTCTTGAGCTCGTAGCTCGGGTCCATCAGCACCAGCGCGCGCCGCGAGGGCGGCGGCAGGAACTTGGTGGCGCTGCCGAAGCCGTCCTCGTGCAGCACGGCGATCTGGCGGCCGGCCTCGAGCTGCGCGATGTTGGCCGTGAGCGTGCGGCTGTCGGTGGGATGCAGCTCGAACAGCTTGAGCCGGTCGTGGTCGCGCAGCAGGTGCTGCACGATGAACGGCGAGCCCGGGTAGACGCGGGCGCCGCCCTTGGCATTGAAGTCGTGGATCACCTCGAGGTAGCGCGCGAGCGCGTCGGCCAGCGGGGCCTCGGCTTCCTGGGCGGCCTTCTTGGCGGGGACGCCCGCCGCGGGAGCCGGCGCGGGCGTGGCCTTGGGGTCGGCGACCAGGCGCAGCACGCCCTCGGCGGCCTCGCCGCTGGTGCCCGCGTAATCGCCATCGAGCCGGTACAGGCCCGCGCCCGCGTGGGTGTCGACCACCGTCAGCGCGGTCTCCTTTTCGAGCATGTGATCGAGCGTGGCGATCAGCACCAGGTGCTTGAGCACGTCGGCGTGATTGCCGGCATGGAAGGCGTGGCGGTAGCTGAACATGAGAAGAAATACCTAAAAGGTGGAGGCATGCATCCGGCGGGATCGCTAGACTCGCGCGCCGGAAACATTAATTAACAAGAGGGACGCCAATGCGTGGAGCAGGGTGGAGATTCTGGGGCCTGTGCGTGGGTGCGGGCGTTTTGTCCATTTTGACGGGGTGTGCGTCGGTGACGCACGGCACCCAGCAGAGCGTGAAGATCGAGACGCTGACGGAGGCCGGAAAGACCGTCGAGGGTGCCAAATGCACGCTCACGAACGACCGCAACGGCATCGTGATGCGCTCGGGCGAAAGCGTCTCGGTGCGCCGTTCGGGCGCGCTGCTGAACATCGAATGCACGCAGCCGGGCCTGGCGCCGGCCACGGGGCAGGCGATTTCGCGCGTCAACACGGGCATGGTGGGCAACATCCTGATCGGCGGCGTGCTGGGCGCGGCCATCGATTCGGGCACCGGCGCCGGTTTCAACTACCCGAGCTGGATGCAGCTGGTGTTCGGCGAGGTGCGCAGCTTCGACCGCAGCGGCCAGACCGGCGACCAGGCGCTGGCGGGCACCCGCATCGGCGAGACCAAGCTGGCGGCGCCCTCCGTCGTGCCGCCGCCGCCCACGGCCATCGCGGTGACGCCACCGCCCCAGGTCGCGCCCGCACCCGCGCCTGCACCGACACCGCCGGTGGCCGCCGTGCCGCCACCGGCGCCGCGCGCCGTCGGCGCGCGCGTTTCGATGGACGATCTCGGCGCGCTGCTTCCCGCCAAGCCATGAGGACTCGCGTTCTCTGCCTGGCGGCACTGCTGGCCGCCGGCCCCGCCGCGGCGCTCGAGCCCGACGTGCTGTTCGCCAAGGTGTCGGGCAGCGTCTGGGCCATCCGCACCTTCGACGCCCAGTCCCGGCCGCTCAGCGCCGGCAGCGCGGTCGTGATCGCGCCCGGCCGGCTCGTGACCAACTGCCACGTGCTGGCCAAGGCCAGCAGCTTCGTCGTGCGCCAGGAGAACGTGGCCTACGGCGCCACTCTCGAGTACCCCGATCCGCAGCGCGACCTGTGCCAGGTCAAGGTGGCGAACTTCACCGCGCCGCCGGTGGCGCTGGCGCCCGCGGGCAGCGCGCGCGTGGGCCAGCGCGTCTATGCCATCGGCAATCCGCGCGGCCTCGAGAACACGCTCAGCGACGGCATCCTGTCGGGCCTGCGCGGCGAAGAGGGCGAGCGCCTGCTGCAGACCACCGCGGCCATCGCACCGGGCTCGAGCGGCGGCGGGCTGTTCGACAGCGAAGGCCGGCTGCTGGGTATCACGACCTTTGCCGCCAAGGACGGCGGCAGCCTGAATTTCGCAGTGCCGGCGGAATGGCTGGCCGAGCTGCCGGCGCGCGCGAAGACCGCGCTGGAAGCACGCACCAGCGGCGCCGACGGCAACGGCCGCGGCGCGCCCGCAGCCGGCCGTCCGGGGGCGCCACGGCTCGGCGAGGTGTTCGAATACGTGCTGATCGACGGCCTCACGGGCGTGCGGACGCCGGTGCGCTATCGGGTCGACCGGATCGAGGGCGAGAACGTCTATTTCAACCAGGGCGGGCGGGTCGAGAAGGCCGATGGCCAACTGGTGTCGGCGACCTCGCCGGCCGGCGGGCTGTTCGACGCCGCCTCGCCGCCCGGAGGCTGGACTCGTCCCGCGATGACGCCGGGCATGCGCTGGCGCAGCGAGTACACCTCGGCCTCCAGCGGGGAGAAGGCACGCTACGAGCTCGATGCCACGGTGATCGGCACGAGCCGCATGACCGTCGACGGCGAGGCGCTGAATGTGCAGCAGATCGCCTACGAGGGCTGGATGTTCGCGCTGGTGGGCACCGGACCCGCGCAGGCGCTGCCCTTCAAGGCGACGGCCTCCTACGCGCCCGACATGGGCCGGGTGGTCCGTTTCGAGGCCGAATACCGCCGCGCCTACCTCGGCATGACGCGCGAGACGCTGGAGCTGGTGCGGGTCTGGCGCTGAGCCCGGAGCGGGCGTTTCGGGGGCTCGAGGCCGCGGCGATCCGGAAAATTGCCCGCCAACCTCGATTCTTCGTATAATCGCGGGCTTCGCAGCGTTTTTGTGGCCCCGCGGCGAAGACATTTCACCACCTAAGAGATTCCCACCAGAGGAAAACCGACCGTGGAAAAGGGCCCGCCAAACCCTCTTTCGAAAAGAGAAATCTCATGACCACGTTCAGCGCAAAACCCGCTGACGTGAAGCACGAGTGGTTTGTGATTGACGCGACCGACAAGGTCCTCGGACGGGTAGCCAGCGAAGTTGCCCTCCGTCTGCGCGGCAAGCACAAGGCCATTTATACGCCTCACGTCGATACCGGTGACTTCATCGTCATCATCAATGCAGCCCAGCTGCGCGTCACCGGCGCCAAGTCCATCGACAAGGTGTACTACCGTCACTCGGGCTACCCGGGCGGCATCACGGCGACGAACTTCCGCGACATGCAGTCGAAGCACCCCGGCCGCGCGCTGGAGAAGGCCGTCAAGGGCATGCTGCCCAAGGGTCCGCTCGGCTACGCCATGATCAAGAAACTCAAGGTGTACGGCGGTGCAGAGCATCCGCACACCGCCCAACAGCCCAAAGTGCTGGAACTGTAAGGAGCCTTGAGAATGATTGGTGAATGGAACAACGGCACCGGCCGTCGCAAATCCAGCGTCGCTCGCGTGTTCCTGAAGAAGGGCACCGGCAAGATCACGGTCAACGGCAAGGACATCCAAGCGTTCTTCGGCCGCGAAACCTCGATCATGATCGCCAAGCAGCCGCTGGCGCTGACGAACAACCTCGAAACCTTCGACGTCATGGTGAACGTGCACGGCGGCGGCGAATCGGGCCAGGCCGGCGCGACCCGCCACGGCATCACCCGTGCGCTGATCGACTACGACGCGGCCCTGAAGCCGGTGCTGAGCCAGGCTGGCTTCGTCACCCGCGACGCGCGCGAAGTCGAGCGTAAGAAGGTCGGTCTGCACTCCGCACGCCGCCGCAAGCAGTTCTCGAAGCGCTGATCTCCAGCCTTCGCCTGCCGAGAAAACCGCCTTCGGGCGGTTTTTTCATGGGGCCTGCTTCCCGGCCCGGCCTTGCCCTCGCGTGGCTGCGACCCCACTTGCATTGGGTGCACCGCCCGCGGTTCCGGCCCCGAGGCCCGCATTGCAGTAGCATTCCTTCCCTTGGCCGCATGTTCCGGCCCCCTCTCCAGGAGTATTCCCTCATGAGCGCCGTTGCCGAAAACATCCAGACCCAGATGCCCGAACCGATCGTCTTCACCGACAGTGCGGCCGCCAAGGTGGCCGACCTGATCGCCGAAGAAGGCAATCCCGACCTCAAGCTGCGCGTGTTCGTCCAGGGCGGCGGCTGCTCGGGCTTCCAGTACGGCTTCACCTTCGACGAGATCACCAACGAAGACGACACGACGATGACCAAGAACGGCGTGTCGCTGCTGATCGATGCCATGAGCTACCAGTACCTGGTCGGCGCCGAGATCGACTACAAGGAAGACCTGCAGGGCGCCCAGTTCGTGATCAAGAACCCGAACGCCACCAGCACCTGCGGCTGCGGCTCCAGCTTCTCGGCCTGATCCTACCGATGGTGCCTGCCCGCAGCGCACCGTCCCCCCACCAAGCCGCCTCCGGGCGGCTTTTTGCTTTGCGCCTCCATTCCCGCCCATGTCGCCCGACACCGCCGTAGCCAACACCGCCGTCGCCCCCGCCCGCAAGAGCCTGCTGTGGCTCGTGGCGGTGGGCTTCTTCATGCAGACGCTGGACGCCACCATCATCAACACGGCGCTGCCGGCGATGGCGGCCAGCCTCGGCGAGAGTCCGCTGCGCATGCAGTCGGTGGTGGTGGCCTATGCGCTGACCATGGCGATGCTGATTCCCGCCTCGGGCTGGATCGCCGACCGCTTCGGCACGCGGCGCGTGTTCTTCGCGGCCATCGTGCTGTTCGCGCTGGGCTCGGTGCTGTGCGCGCTCTCGCACGGGCTGGGGCAACTGGTGGCCGCGCGCGTGGTGCAGGGGCTCGGCGGCGCTCTGCTGCTGCCGGTGGGACGGCTGGCGCTGCTGCGCACCGTGCCGCGCGGCGAATTCCTGCAGGCGATGAGCTTCGTGGCGATTCCGGGCCTGATCGGCCCGCTGCTCGGGCCCACGCTGGGCGGCTGGCTGGTGCAGTACGCCTCGTGGCACTGGATCTTCCTGATCAACGTGCCGGTGGGCCTGGCCGGCTGCATCGCCACCCTGCGCTTCATGCCCGACCTGCGCGGCGCCGCGCTGCGGCGCTTCGACGCCGTGGGCTACGGCCTGCTGGCCTTCGGCATGGTGACGATCTCGCTCTCGCTCGACGGCGTGGCCGAGCTGGGCCTGCGCCAGGGCGGGGTGATGGTGGTGCTGGTCTTCGGCTTCGCGAGCGTGGTGGCCTACTGGCTGCGCGCGGCGCGCACGCCCGAGCCGCTGTTCGCGCCCTCGCTGTTCAAGGTGCCGACCCTGAGCATCGGCCTGCTCGGCAACCTGTTCTCGCGCCTGGGCAGCAGCTGCATGCCCTTCCTGGTGCCGCTGCTGCTGCAGGTGTCGATGGGCTATTCGCCGCTGCGCGCGGGCCTGATGATGCTGCCGGTGGCGCTGGCCGGCATGGCGATGAAGCGCTTCGCCACGCCGTTGATCACGCGCCACGGCTACCGCAAGGTGCTGGTGGTCAACACGGTGCTGGTGGGGCTCGCGATGGCCAGCTTCGGCCTCACGGCGCCGGGCCAGCCCTTCGCGCTGCATGTGCTGCAGCTGCTGTTCTTCGGCGCGGTCAATTCGCTGCAGTTCACCGCGATGAACACCATCACGCTCAAGGACCTCGACGGCAGCATGGCCAGCAGCGGCAACAGCCTGTTGTCGATGGTGCAGATGCTCGCGATGAGCATGGGCGTGGCCGCCGCGGGCGCGGTGCTCGCGGGCTACAACGGCGTGTTCGGCACCGACACCGCGGTGCGCACGCTCGATGCCTTCCAGGCGACCTTCGCCAGCATGGGCCTGATCACGGTGGCTTCGGCGCTCATCTTCTGGCATCTGCCGGCGGAGATGCGGGCATCGCGGCCCGCGCAGCCCGAAGTCTCGGGCCAGGGCTGAGTCAGGCCGGGTAGATCGCGCCCAGCACGCGGGCGCCGCGGGCGCCGGTCACGCTGGCGAGGTTGCCGCTCTCGCGCCGCACCGTGGCGCGCGCCAGCCAGGCGAAGGCGGCCGCCTCCACCTGCTGCGGCGGCAGGCCGCGTTCGTTCGAGGCCACCACGGCGATGCCCGGCAGCAGCGCGCGCAGCCGCGACAGCAGGTGGCCGTTGAGCGCGCCGCCGCCGCAGACGATCAGCAGCTTGCTCTCTTTTCCGTAGCGCAGCAGGTCGGCGGCGCAGGTGCTGGCCGTCAGCTCTGCGAGCGTGGCTTGCACGTCGACCGGGGCGTCGGCCGCGCCGGTGCCCACGTGGGCGGCCAGCCATTCGGGATTGAACAGGTCGCGCCCGGTGCTCTTGGGCGGGGCCTTGGCGAAGAAGGGCTCGCCCTGCAGCCGCGCGAGCAGCTCGGGCAGCACCTGGCCGCTCGCGGCCCACTGGCCGTCGAGGTCGAAGGGCTGGCCGTGGTAGCGCTGGCACCAGTGGTCCATCAGCGCGTTGCCCGGGCCGCAGTCGAAGCCCAGCACCACCGCGCCCTCGGGTGCGTCGCTGGCCGGCAGCAGGCTCAGGTTCGAGATGCCGCCGAGGTTCAGCACCGCGATCGGCTCGCCGGGTCCGGCGAACAGCGCCCGGTGGAAGGCCGGCACCAGCGGGGCGCCCTGGCCGCCGGCCGCGAGGTCGCGGCTGCGGAAGTCGGCCACCACGTCGATGCCGCAGAGCTCGGCCAGCAGCGAGGGGTTGTTGAGCTGCAGCGTGTAGCCGACCTCGTCGAATTCGCCGGGCCGGTGGCGCACGGTCTGGCCATGCACGCCGACGGCGCGCACCGCGCCGGGCTCGAGGCCGGCATCGGCCAGCAGTTGCCGGACCACGCCCGCGTAGACGCGAGCCAGCCCGTTGCCGGCGAGTGCCGCGCGATGCAGTTCGTTGTCGCCCGGGGTGTTGAGGGCCATCAGCTCGCCGCGCAGGCCGACCGGGAAGGTGGCGCTGGCGTAGCCGGTGACCGCGATCCCGCCGTCGGAGAAGTCGGCGAGCACGCCGTCCACGCCATCGAGCGAGGTGCCCGACATCAGTCCGATGTAGAGGTCGCCGGTGGCCATGGGGCTGGGGAAACCGCCGGAATGGCTCCGGCGCTTCATCTGTCTATCTGGAAGCGCGGCGCTCAGTCCGCGCTGGCCTGGACCACCGAGAACGCGGCGGCCAGCTCGGTGCGCGCGCCGACGGCGATGCGTTCGAAGGCCGGGCGCATCGCCGCGGTGATCGGGGCGCCGCCTTCCTGCGCGATCGAGGTCGGGTTCTGGTAGACGCCGTTGACCCGGAATTCGAAGTGCAGGTGCGGACCGGTGGCCCAGCCCGTGGAGCCCACGGCGCCGACGGTCTGGCCCTGGCTCACGCTCTGGCCGGCCTTGACGTCGATGCGGCTCAGGTGCGCATAGGCCGTCTGCTGGTTGTTGCGGTGGTTGATGATGACGATGTTGCCGTAGCCGTTCTGCGTGCCGGCGAAGTCGACCGTGCCGTCGCCGACCGTGCGCACGGCGGTTCCGGTGGGCGCCGCGTAGTCGATGCCGTTGTGCTGGCGCCAGCTGTTGAGGATCGGATGCATGCGCATCGCGAAGCCGCTCGACACGCGCGTGAATTCCACCGGCGTCGCCAGGTAGGCCTTGCGCAGGCTGTCGCCGTTCGGGCGGTAGTAGCTGCCCTTCTGGCCCGCGCCCGGCGGCTGGAACCACACGGCCTGGTGCACCTTGCCGTTGTTCTCGAACTCGGCCGAGAGCACGCGGCCGCTGCGCAGCGCCTGGCCGTCGGCCTCGAAGGTCTCGTAGACCACGGCGAAGCGGTCGCCCTTGCGCAGCTGGCGCACGTCGACGTCGCCCGCGAAGATGTCGGCCAGCTGGCTGGCGACGGCATCGGGGATGCGCGCCTCGTCGGTGGCGGCGAACAGCGAGCTGCGGATGGTGCCGCTGGCCAGGCGGGCGCCCGGCGTGAGGGTGTCGCGCTCGGTCAGGGCCACGAAGCCCACGGGCGTGCGTTCGACCACAAAGCGCTTGAAGCCGCCGTCGCCGTCGGGAATCCAGCGCGCGCTGAGCTTCTTGAGCTGGTTGTCCTGCGTGGCCTCGGCGGTCACGGTGCGGCCGGCGCGCGCGAACAGCGCGGTGCGGGCCTCGCCGCTGCCGCGCACGAAGGCGCTGGCGGCCGGATCGGAGATGCCCAGGCGCTTGAGCAGCGCCTCGGCGGTGTCGCTCGAGCGGGTGACGTCGGTGCGGAACAGCGTGAAGCTGAAATCCTCGAGCGACGTCGCCTGTTCGGCGAACGACAGGGGGGCGGAGGTGGCTTCGAGCACCTGGTGGACCGGGAGGTCCGAGGCATCGGGTCCGAGCGAAGCCACGGCGAGGGTTCCGGCGCTCAGCAGCGCCGCCGCGATGACCGCGGTGATCTGCTTGGGGTAGGTCCGGAACGTATAGGCCACGCGAGAAGCGAGAAGCTCCTCGGCGGCAAGAATGCCGTTGATCAAACTATGAATTCCAGCTCAGGTTTCTGCAGATCCGTCTGCAAAGCCCAGAGCGGTCAGGGCGGCGGGACGGTGCGGAAAAAGCGCCGCTTAGAATCCGGCGCTTGAAAAAGTCGGGCGAGTATAGCTTCCGCACTCCAAAAGTCAGCCAAAAAAAGCCCATGAACGCCGAATCTGTTACATCCGTGGCCCTTTCAAATAGTGTAGGACGCGCGCTCGAAATTTCCCTCCGCGGGACTGACGAGCTGCTCCCCCAGGACGAGTGGGTGCGCAAGCTGCAGCGCTCCGAAGCCACCGGAACGCCGCTGCGCATCAAGCTGGGCCTGGATCCGACGGCGCCCGACATCCACATCGGCCACACGGTGGTGCTCAACAAGATGCGCCAGCTCCAGGACCTGGGGCACCGCGTGATCTTCCTGATCGGCGACTTCACCACCACCATCGGCGACCCCTCGGGCCGCAACAGCACGCGCCCGCCGCTCACGCGCGAGCAGATCGAGGCCAACGCCCAGACCTACTACAGGCAGGCCAGCCTGGTGCTCGATCCCGAGAAGACCGAGATCCGCTACAACTCCGAGTGGAGCGACCCGCTGGGCGCGCGCGGCATGATCCAGCTGGCCGCCAAGTACACGGTGGCGCGCATGATGGAGCGCGACGACTTCAACAAGCGCTTCAAGGCCGGCCAGTCGATCTCGGTGCACGAGTTCCTCTACCCGCTGATGCAGGGCTACGACTCGGTGGCGCTCAAGAGCGACCTCGAACTCGGCGGCACCGACCAGAAGTTCAACCTGCTCGTGGGCCGGCACCTGCAGCAGGAATACGGCCAGGAACCGCAGTGCATACTCACTATGCCGCTGCTGGAAGGGCTCGATGGCGTCGAGAAGATGTCCAAGAGCAAGAACAACTACATCGGCATCAGCGAAGACGCCAACACCATGTACGCCAAGGTGCTGTCGATCTCCGACGACCTGATGTGGCGCTGGTACACACTGCTGAGCTTCCGCTCGCTCGAGGAGATCGCTGCGCTCAAGGCCGAGATCGAGGCCGGGCGGAACCCGAAGGACGCCAAGGTCGCGCTCGCCAAGGAGATCACGGCGCGCTTCCACAGTCCGGCGGCGGCCGACACGGCCGAGCAGGACTTCATCAACCGCAGCAAGGGCGGCGTGCCCGACGAGATCGCCGAAGTGGCGCTGGCGGGCGCCCCGCTGGGCATCGGCCAGCTGCTCAAGCAGGCCAACCTCGCGGCGTCGTCCGGCGAGGGCAACCGCCTGATCGACGGCGGCGGCGTGCGCATCGATGGCGCGGTGGTCAGCGACAAGGGTCTCAAGCTGCCGGCCGGCAGCTACGTGGTGCAGGTCGGCAAGCGCAAGTTCGCGCGCGTGACCTTGTCCTGAGCCGGGCGCTCCCAAAGAAAAAGGCCGGGTCGATCCCGGCCTTTTTTGCTCGAGGGGCGTGCCTCAGCGCACTTCGATCGTCACGCGCCGGTTGCGCGGCTCGTCGACCTCGTCGGCCGTCGGCACCGCCAGTTCGCGTTCGCCGCGGCCCGCGGCCTCGATGCGGTTGGCCGGGAAGCGGCGCTCGATGAAGAGCTGGGCCACTTCCTGCGCGCGGCGCAGCGAGAGCGCGTCGTTGTTCTGCAGCGTGCCCTTGGTGTCGGTGTGGCCGACCACGACGATGTCGCCGCCGGGGCGCGCCTGGGCGGCCGCCAGCGCCTCTTCCATGATCTTCTGCGAGGCGGTCGTCAGCGTGATGGTGCCGAGCTCGAAGTACACGGTGTAGCGCTGCGACGGCGGCGGGCGCATCTCGAACAGCGGCTTGTTCTCGGCCTGCACCTTGGCCGGATCGGCGGCGTCGACCACCGGCGCGCCCGAGGCGCCCTGCTTGGCCGTGGCGCGCTGGTAGGGCCGCGAGAGCACCTCCTCGCCGTCCTTGGCGCGCACCACCACCGCCGAGGCGGTGCCGTCGGCCTGCGGCAGCAGCACCACGCGGGTGGCGGGCGAGGAACAGGCCGCGAGCAGCGCAACCAGCAACGCGGCGCCGAGGAAGCGCAGGCGGGAGAAAAAGAGGGGGCTGGAACCGGAACGCATCATGGCTGGCCGTCGGTCTGGACGATGAAGTCGGTGCCGCGGATGCCGATGGTCGCCGTCTGCGTCTCGACGCGCACCGCGTCGGGGTTGGTCTTGCCGATCAGGCCGGTGATCATGCGCATCGAGCCGCGCAGCAGCGAGACGAGCAGCCCGCCCTCGTGGGTGGTGGCATCGAAGTGGAACTGCTTGAGGTCGAGCCGCGAGGAGGGGCCGACCACCAGCGTGGTGTCGTCGCGCAGCACGACCGCGGCCGAGGAGTCGGGGCCGGTCACGATCCGGTCGACCGAGGCCAGGGCGTCGCCGGGCACGGCATTGCGCGCGGCGGCGGCGGCGCTCAGCAGCTTGACGTCGCCGCGCACCGACTTCACGAAGCCGGCCTGGCGCTCGGGGGCCGCCGTGGCGGGAGCGGCGGCGGGGGCCGCGGGCGTGGACGGGGCGGTCTGCGCCTGCGAAATCGCCGCGGCGCCGAGCAGCGCGCAGCCCAGCAGGGGCAGGAGGAATTTCTTGTGCATCATCGGGTTTTCCGCGAACTGTTTCGGGGCGGACACAATTATTAATGCGAAGGCGTTACACCTGGACACGAACATGATAATTCGGCGGCTAACTGCGGCCTTTTACCGTTTTTCCTGTCGCCTGTCGCCGTCATCACCCTGCGCGTTCGCATGAATCTCACACCCAAGACCTTGTTGCGGGCCTCCATCGCGGTGGCGCTGGTCACGATCGTGCTCAAGAGCCTCGCGGGCTACATCACCCATTCGATGGGCTTGATCTCGGACGCGATGGAGTCCTTCGTCAACCTGGCGAGCGCCACCTTCGCGCTGGCCATGGTGACGATCGCGGAGCGCCCGGCCGACGAAGGCCATCCCTATGGCCACCACAAGGCCGAGTACTTCTCCTCGGGCTTCGAGGGCATCCTGATCGTGGGCGCGGCCGTCGCCATCTTCTGGGTCTCGGTGCAGCGGCTGCTGGCGCCGCAGCCGCTCGAGCAGCTCGGCTGGGGCCTCGCGCTGTCGATCGTCAGCTCGGGCCTGAACGCCGGGCTCGCGTGGCTGCTGTTCCGCGCCGCCCAGGCCCGCCGTTCGATCGCGCTGGAGGCCGACGCGCGCCACCTGATGGCCGACGTCTGGACCTCGGCCGCGGTGCTGGTGGGCATCGTCGCGGTGCATTTCACCGGCTGGCTCTGGCTCGATCCGCTCCTGGCCATCGGCGTGGCGCTGAACATCGCGCGCGAGGGCGCCAGGCTGGTCTGGCGCTCCTCGCAGGGCCTGATGGACCAGGCGCTCGAGCCCGAGACCCAGGCGCTGCTGCGTGCCACGCTCGAGCGCTTCGCCGCCGGCGTGCCCGAGGGCGGGCGGCTGCGCTTCGACGACATCTTCACGCGCAGCGCCGGCCAGCGCCGCTTCGCCGACCTGCACATGCACGTGCCCGGCGACTGGACCCTGGAGCGCGCCGCCGCCCTGCGCGATGCGCTCGAGCAGGCCCTGATGGACGCCGTGCCCGGCCTGCGCGTGACCATCCAGCTGCTGCCGCTGGGCATGGAAGCCCGCGCCACCCGGCTTCCGTCAGACACCCTCGAGGAATCCCATCCATGAAAGCAGTGCTCCAGCGCGTGGCGCAGGCACGCGTCGACATCGCGGGCCGCACCGTCGGCGAGATCGGCGCCGGGCTGCTCGTGCTGCTGTGCGCCGAGCGCGGCGACACCGATGCCGCGGCCGACCGCATGCTCGCCAAGATGCTCAAGCTGCGCATCTTTTCCGACGCGGCCGGCAAGATGAACCGCAGCGTGCAGGACATCGGCGGCGGCCTGCTGGTGGTGAGCCAGTTCACGCTCGCGGCCGACGTGAGCGGCGGCAACCGCCCGAGCTTCACGCTCGCGGCGCCGCCCGACGAGGGCCGCCGGCTCTACGACCACTTCGTCGCCCAGGCGCGCGCCGCGCATCCCGTGGTGGCCACGGGCGAGTTCGGCGCCGACATGCAGGTGCACCTGCTCAACGACGGGCCGGTCACGATTCCGCTGCAGATGAGCTGAGGGCGGCGCGGGCCTCGTTCAGTCGCGCCGCAGCAGCGCTTCCCACGCCACCTTCGGGTGCTCGTAGCGGTCGATGGTCAGCTCCTCGAGCTGCGCGATGCGCCAGCCGCGCGCGAACAGCCGCTGCACGGTGGCGCGCTCGAAGAAGCGCTTCGGCGCGCCATCGACGAGGTAGAGGTTGTCCTCGTCCGAGCGACCCGGGCCGCGCCCGCCGTAGTGCCGGTCGTTGACCGAGTTGAGCCGGCACAGCAGCACGCCGCCGGGCCGCAGCGCCGCGTGGATGCGCGCGACCAGCTCCAGCGTCTGCTCCCATTCGAAGTAGTGCAGCGACAGGCTCGCGAGCACGACGCCGATGCGCTGCCCCTCGGCCAGCGGAAAGGGCGCGCGGAAATCCTGGTTGTGCACGCGCACGCCCGCCAGGCGCCGCTCGCGTGCCGCGTCCGCCGCCCTTGGCGACAGCTCGATCGCCTCCACGCGCAGCCCCGCGGCCGCCAGCGTGGCGCTGTCGCGTCCGTCGCCGCAGCCCAGCTCGAGCACCGGGTCGGCGCCCGCGCATTCGGCCAGCAGCGGCAGCCAGGGCCTGAGCCACGGATCGGTGTCGGCGCCGGTCATCGGTGCGCGTTCCCTCAGCGGTTGTAGGGATCGCGGATGCCCAGCCCCGCGAGGATCTCGATCTCGCGCGCCTCCATCGCCTCGGCGTCTGCCTCGCCGGTCTCGTGGTCCCAGCCCTGCGCATGCAGCGTGCCGTGCACCAGCAGGTGCGCGTAGTGCGCGGCCAGCGTCTTGCGCTGCTCCTTCGCTTCGCGCGCCACCACCGGCGCGCACAGCACCAGGTCGGCCATGACGAGCGGCGCCTGCGCATAGTCGAAGGTCAGCACGTTGGTCGCGTAGTCCTTGCCGCGGAACTCGCGGTTGAGCTGCTGGCCCTCGTCGGCATCGACGATGCGCACCGTGATCTCGGCGTCGGCGTCGAGCGCATGGCGGATCCAGCGCGTCACGCCGTGGCGCGGCAGCGCGGCGCGGTGCCGTTCCACGCCCTTGAAGCGGCCGAACTGCAGCGACAGGGCGAGTGCGTGGAGCGCCATCTCAGCGCCCGCCCGCGGCCGTGCGCTTGCGCTGGCCGTCGTAGGCGTCGACGATGCGCGCCACCAGCGGATGGCGCACCACGTCGGCGCTCGTGAAGTGCGTGATCGCGATGCCGTTCACGCGCCGCAGCACGCGCTCGGCGTCGATCAGGCCGCTCAACTGTTGCTTGGGCAGGTCGATCTGGCTCACGTCGCCCGTCACCACCGCCTTGGCGCCGAAGCCGATGCGCGTGAGGAACATCTTCATCTGCTCGGGCGTGGTGTTCTGCGCTTCGTCGAGGATCACGAAGGCGTTGTTGAGCGTGCGCCCGCGCATGAAGGCCAGCGGCGCGATCTCCAGCGCGTTGCGCTCGAAGGCCTTCTGCACCTTCTCGAAGCCCATCAGGTCGTAGAGCGCGTCGTACAGCGGCCGCAGGTAGGGGTCGACCTTCTGCGTCAGGTCGCCGGGCAGGAAGCCCAGGCGCTCGCCGGCCTCGACCGCCGGGCGCGTGAGCACGATGCGCTGCACCGCGCTGCGCTCGAGCGCATCGACCGCGCAGGCCACCGCGAGGTAGGTCTTGCCGGTGCCGGCCGGGCCGATGCCGAAGGTGATGTCGTGCTTGGCGATGTTGTCGAGGTAGATGGCCTGGGTGGGGGTGCGCGCGCGCAGGTCGGCGCGCCGGGTGGCGAGCGCGATCGCGCCGTCGCCGTCCTCGTCCATCGAGCCGTCGCCGGCCAGCGTGAGCTGCACCACCGCCGCGTCGATCGGTCGCTGGGCGATCTCGTAGAGCGCCTGCAGCACGTCCATCGCGCGCTGGGCGTTGACCTTGGGGCCGTCGATCTTGAACTGCTCGTGGCGGTGCGCGATCTTCACCGCGAGCGCCTCCTCGATGCGGCGCAGGTGGGCGTCGAGCGGGCCGCACAGGTGGCCCAGGCGCGTGTTGTTGGGCGGGGCGAAGGTGTGTCGCAGAATCACGCGGTTTCCATTTCCATCTTTATTGGTAGCCCATGCAAGACCGGCCCTGCTCCAGAAAATGCAACCCAAGGCGGGAAG
Organism: Variovorax endophyticus; assembly: GCF_025376855.1. NCBI lineage: Bacteria > Pseudomonadati > Pseudomonadota > Betaproteobacteria > Burkholderiales > Comamonadaceae > Variovorax > Variovorax endophyticus. Next base: position 114,288 of record NZ_JAHUTH010000013.1, on the reverse strand, counting down.
CGCCGCAAGCGTCGGGGGGGCGCCAATGATAGGCAAACTCACCGGGATTCTTGCCGAACGCAATCCGCCGCAGGTCGTGATCGACTGCAACGGCGTCGGCTACGAGGTCGACGTGCCGATGAGCACCTTCTACAACCTGCCCAACGTGGGCGCCAGGATCTCGCTGCTCACGCACTTCATCGTGCGCGAGGACGCGCAGATCCTCTACGGCTTCGGCAGCGCCGAGGAGCGCGCGGCCTTCCGCCAGCTCATCAAGATCTCGGGCGTGGGCCCGCGCACCGCGCTGGGCGTGCTCTCGGGCATGAGCGTGGGCGAGCTCTCGCAGGCCGTCACCCTGCAGGAGGCCGGCCGGCTGGTGAAGGTGCCCGGCATCGGCAAGAAGATCGCCGAGCGCCTGCTGCTCGAGCTCAAGGGCAAGCTCGGCGCCGACATCGGCCTGCCCGCGCACGCGGCCTCCGATGCCCAGGCCGACATCCTGCAGGCGCTGGTGGCGCTGGGCTACAGCGACAAGGAAGCGGCCGCCGCGCTCAAGGCCCTGCCGAAGGACGTGAGCGTGAGCGACGGCATCAAGCTGGCGCTGAAGGCGCTGGCGAAATAGGGCCTAGGCGCGCAGCGCGCTGGCCAGCGCGCCCAGCAGCGCGTGCGTCTCGACCAGGCTCGGCCCGTGCACCGGCTGCGGCCAGGCGCTGTGGATCGCGACCACGAGCCGTTCCTTCGGGTGGATGTAGAGCTGCTGCCCGAAGATGCCGAGCGCGGCGAACAGGCCGCCATCGAGTTCGGGCAGCGCCTGCGCGCCGCTCGGGAAAGTCCACCACTGGTAGCCGTATCCCATCGGCTCGTAGCCCTCGAGCGTGCCGGGCGCGAGCCGCTGCGCGGGGTCGGCGCGCGTGGCCTCGCCCAGCCAGTCCTCGGGCAGCACGCGCTGTCCGCCGGCCATGCCGCCGCCGAGGATGAACAGGCCGAAGCGGCCGAAGTCGCGCAGGGTCGCGTTGACGCCGCTGCCCGCGAAGGCCTGGCCGCCCGGCGCGTCGAGCTGCCAGTAGGCATCGGCCTCCATGCCGAAGGGCGCCCAGATCTTGCGCGACAGGTAGTCGCCGATCGGCTCGCGCAGCGCGCTGGCCAGGATCCTGCCGACCAGGTAGGTCTCGCCGGTGCTGTAGTTGAAGCGCGTGCCGGCCGGTGCCGCGCGCGGCAGCGTCGCCATGAAGGCCAGCACCGCGCCCGCGTCCTGGTCGAGTTGCGCGCGCAGCATGCGGCGGCGGTCGGAGGCCGGGTCGAGGTAGTCCTCGTTCCAGGCCACGCCCGAGCTCATCTGCAGCACCTGCCGCAGCGTCACGCCCTCGTAGGCCGAGCCGGCCAGCACGGGCACGTAGCGCACGACCGGCTCGTCCAGGCTCGCGATCAGGCCGTCGTGCAGCGCCGCGCCCACGAGCGTGGAGGCGATCGACTTCGCGACCGAGAACGACATCCAGCGCGTGGCCGCGTCGTTGCCCATCGCGTAGCGCTCGAGCACCACCTGGCCGTCCTTGATCGCCAGCAGGCCCGCCGTGCGGTTGCGCGCCATGAACGCGTCGATGCCGAACTGCCCGTCGCCAGCGCGGTAGCGCACGTCGACCGCGGGGCCCGCGGGCAATGGATGGACCTGCGCGCCGCGCTGGATGGTGCGCGTCGCATAGAGCCGGTCCATGTGGCGGTAGGTGGGCGCCTGCAACTCGGGCGCCAGCGTCATCAGGTCCTCGAGCCGGCCGATGGCCTCGGTGTCCGTCATGCGGCAGCTCCCTACTTTGCCGGCTTCGCCGGCCGGTTCAGCCCCAGCGTCGGCGTCTCGTCGAAGAAGTTCCAGGGCTTGAGCAGCGCATGCACCCACTCGGTGGGCATGATCGGCCACTCCTCGGCGCGCGCGACATGCGTGGTGCCGGTGGTGAGCCAGACCACGTTGTCGGTGTTCACGATCGCCTGGTCGTCGGCGGTGAACTGGCCCAGGCCGGTGTCCTTGTTCGAGCGGTTCGGGTACTTGCCTTCGGGGAACTGCTCCTCGGGGTCGTAGCGCGTCACCCAGAGCTGGCGATCCATGAAGCTCAGGCGGTGGTTGATCCACTCGTCCTGCGCGAAGTTGGCGCCCTTGGCGATCGGGTGCGTGCCGCCCGCGTAGGGAATGAGCTGGTACGAGACCGGGTTGCCGACCTTGTTGCTCTTCGACGGATTGCTCAGCAGCCGGATCGTCGAGGGATCGAACTTCTGCGCCGCCTGCCGCTCGGTCGCCACCGTGCGCTGCACCGTCTGCATGGTGCTGGTGCGCGGGCCGCCGCGGGTGTTGGGCAGCACCACCGGGTCGACCTCGGTCAGCGAGTTGTTCTCGCCGTCCACGTCGAGGTCGAGCCGGAAGTTGTAGATGTGCTGGTGCGTGGTGCCGACGATGTGGTGGTCGAGCAGCGTGCCGTAGCGCGTGTCCTCGGCGGCGGTCGCGTCCTGCATGGTGCGCGACTTCACGCCCTTCACGGCCTCGATGCCGGTGGCGCCCGCGTTGATGCCGATGGTGCCGTTCTCGGCGAACACCCAGTCGAACAGGTAGTCGTAGTTGCCCACCGTGCTGATCCAGCGCACCACCAGTTCGCGCCGCTCGGTACTCACGTTGGGCTTGCCCATCTCCTGGTGCTTGAACTCGGGATCGGCATAGCGCTCGAAGACCGCGATCGCGCGCGGCACCTTCACGGGCGCGCCGGTGTAGTCGGCCAGCGTGGCATCGAGCAGCACCGCGTTCTGCGGCGCGTCCTTCTCGGGCTCGATCGGCGAGGTCAGCGTGCCCATGCCGTACTCGCCCGAGTCGAGGTAGGCCTTGAAGTACCAGCCGGTGTCGGGGTCGCCGTAGGGCACGATCATTCCGCCCAGCGAGCCCTCGTACATCACCTTGCGCCTGGTGCCCTTGTCGTTGTAGGTCACGGTCGAGAGCACCAGGCCCACGCGCGAGTCGAGCCGCAGGTGGAAGTCCCAGTTGCGCCAGTGCAGCATGTTGCCGGCGATGGTGTAGTTCTTGCCCTCGGGCTCGGTGATCTCCAGCGGCTTGGGCGCGGGCGTGCCGGCGCGGTCGCGGCCGTCGTAGGGCGTGGGCTTGAGCGGCACCGGCACCAGGCCGCCGTCCTCGATCTTCAGCACCTTCTTCTGCTCCAGGTCGACCACCGCCACCAGGCCCTCGATCGGGTGCGCCCAGTAGTTGCCGTCGCCCACGTCGAGGTAGCTCACCACCTTGAGCAGGCGGTCCTCCTGGCGCAGCGAATCCTTGCCGTCGAAGTAGCCCACGGTCAGCGGCGTGGCCACCACTTTCTTCACGTCGTCGATGCCACGCGTGGCGAGCGCCTTCGCATAGTCGGCGCTGGCCTCGATCGCGCTCTGCACGGTGGCGAAGTCGTCGAGCAGCACCATGCCGTGCGCGCCTTCCACCGGCTTCCACTCGAGCAGCCTGCGTGCCGCGAGGTCGATGCTGCCCTCGATCACCTTCTTGCCGTCGAGCGCGACGAAGCTCGCCTGCCGCGCGGCGCGCACCGGCTGGCCCGAGAGCGCGAAGGCCCAGACCTGGTCCTTGGGCGGGCGCTTCAGGGTGATTTCGGTGAAGCGCAGGCCGGGCTTGTAGTTGCCCGAGGCCTTGATCGTTTCGAGCGCGGCCTGGATCTCCTCGGCCGACAGCGGATTGAGCGGATTCGGCGTGCGCTCGACCACGAAGGTGCGGTCCAGGCTGGACTGGAACACCTGGTTGATGAAGTCGTGCGGCACCCAGGCCGCGCCCTTGCGCAGCACCACCGGCACGTCGAGCTGCAGCGGCTGGCCGTTGATCAGCGCGGTCTTCGAGCCGGGCTTGATGCGCACCAGCGTGCCGTTGCGCGCCACCGTGTAGACGTTGGCGAAGCTGTCGAAGCGCACGGTGGCGCCGAAATCCTCGACCGTCTTCTTGAGCGGCACCATGTGGGCCGCGCCGCCATGGGCCTGGGCGCCGCCGGCCGCGAGCGGGCCGAGGGCCAGCGCGAGCGCGGTGGCAAGAAGGGTGCGGGTGGTGCCGCGGACCGGCGTTCGATGGTGGCTGCTGCGCATGGCCTGCTTTTCCCTTTTCTTCGCGTGTTGTCTGAAACGACGACGAAGTTAAGGGCGCGACCCATACGGCGGTTAGCCGGATTCGGCAAGCCAGCGCGCACGCGTGGCGGAAGGCAGCTCGCCGAACAGCCGGCTGTAGTCGGCCGCGAAGCGCGACAGGTGCCAGAAGCCCCAGCGCGCCGCCACGTCGCCGATGCTGTCGCGCCGGTGCGTCTGCAGTTCGCGCCGCACCCGGTTCAGCCGCATCACGCGCAGGTAGGTCACGGGGCTCAGGTGCACCACGTCCTCGAAGGCGTACTGCAGCGCGCGGCGCGACACGCCGGTGGCCGCGCAGAGGTCGGGCACGCTGATGGCCTCGTCGGCATGGGCGCGCATGTACTCTCGCGCCAGCGCCACGATGTGGCGCCGCGCCACCGTGCCGGGCGGCAGCCGGGTTTCGAAGGCGTCGCAGCCGATGCAGTGCAGCACCGCGTCGGCCAGCGACAGCGACAGCATGTGGCGCGCCGCCGGCTGCTCGAGCTGCGCGAGGTTGCCGCGCGCCAGCGACAGCGCGGCGCCCAGCAGCTTCGACAGCTCGCTCTCGTCGAAGCCCGGCTGGCGCACCGGCGCCGGCTCGGGCAGGCGCAGCTCGAAGTCGGCGCCGAACAGCGTGGCCGCGAGCTCGGCCAGCGGCGCGGTGTCGATGCACACCGCCATCAGGTCCATGCCGGCGCCGGCCAGCAGTTCGAATTCGCGCTGCGGCGACAGCGCGATCAGGCGCCGGCCCTCGATCTCGTGGCCGCAGTACCAGCTGCCGCTGCCCGCGACCTCGGTGACGGCGAACGAGACCGTGCCCGGGCGGCCCTGGCCGTTCTGCAGCAGGGTCTGGTTCGCATGCTCGTGGAAGACCTGGACGAAGCCCAGGTGCAGGTCCTCGGACAGGCCCTCGAAGCGGCCGTTCGACAGCTGCTCGTAGTGCTGGTCCCAGTGGTCCAGGCTCGAGGCCTGTGCCTGGGCCTCGGCGTTCAGGTGGCGGGAGAAGTAAAGCTCGGTCATGGTCGGCGCGGACGCTGGCACGGCGGCCGTCGTCGAGCCGACGAGCAGGAACCGTGCCGATCAGCGCGCAGTCTGCGGGAAGCGGGGGCGCTTGACCATCTTGCTTACCCTCGGTTCGGCCGGTGCCTCATTCGGGCTGGAGCCCGATGTCCTTGACCAGCGCGCCCCAGTCGCGCAGGTCCTGGCGCAAGGTCGCGGCGAACTGCTCGGGCGTGTTCTGCGGCAGGTCGGTGAAGTTGAGCTCGCGCAGGCGCTGCACCACGGCCGGGTCCCGCAGCGCGCGGTTCACCGCCTCGTTGAGCTTCTTCACGATCGCCGGCGGCGTCTTCGCGGGCGCCAGCACGCCGTACCAGGCATAGGTGGTGAACGGGTAGCCGGACTCGGTCATCGTCGGCACCTCGGGCAGCATCGGGATGCGCGAGGGCCCGCTGTTGGCCAGCGCCCGGAGCCGGCCGGCGCGCACCAGTTCCACCGTCGAGGACATGTCGGCGAAGGCCGCCTCGACCTGGCCGCCCATCAGGTCCTGCACGCAGGGGCCGCTGCCCTTGTAGGGCACGTGCTCGATCACCAGGCCGGCCTGCTTCTTGAGGCTTTCCATCGCCAGGTGGCCGCCCGAGCCGTTGCCCCACGAGCAATAGCTGAGCTTGTCGGGCCGTGCCTTGGCATAGGCGACGAAGTCGGCCAGCGTCTTCACCGGCAGGTCGTTGCGCACCAGCAGCAGGTTGCCGCCGCGGCCGATCTGCGCCACCGGCGCGAAGTCCTTCACCGGGTCGTAGGGCAGCTTGCGGTAGAGGCTGGGGTTCACCACCATCGCGGCGGCGTAGGTGAACAGCAGCCGGTAGCCGTCGGGCGCCGCGCGCGCCACCTGCTCGGTGCCGAGGATGCCGTTGGCGCCGGGCCGGTTGTCGACCACGAAGGGCTGCTTGAGCGACTTGCCCAGCGCGTCGGCGACCAGCCGCGCGATGGTGTCGGTGCCGCCCGCGGCGGCCGTGGGAACGACCAGTGTGACGGGCTTGTCGGGATAGGCCTCGGCGCCCTGCGCGGCGGCCGTGGCCAGCAGGCCGGCGAGGCCGGCAAGGAACAGGCCGGTGCGGAGAAGGGATGCGGTCATGGGTATGCGGGTCCTCGGGAAGTCATTGGATACCGAAGCGCGCCTGCGTGCCCTGCTCGAGCATGTCGGCGCTCACGCGGTAGAGGTTGCGCGACACGTAGCTGGGCACCTGGCGCGCGCGCTCGCGCAGCCATTCGGCCTTGAGCGCGCGCGCCTCGGCCAGCTCGGGCGCGTCGCCGCGCGCGGTGGCCAGCAGGTCGATCACGTGCAGCGCGAGCTGCCATTGCCCTTGCTGCGCGAGCGCGCGCGCCCGCGCGATCAGGCCGGCCTTGTCGGTGATGGCCTCGGCCACGGCCTGGCCGATGGCCTCGGGCGGCTCGGGATGCAGGCTGGTCGGGTTGCGGTCCCACCAGCCGTTCTCCGAGCGGTAGATGTCGCGCACGATGTAGGCCGGGTCGCCGTAGGTGGGCTTCATCCAGTCGACCGCGAACAGTTCGTCGGGGCAGCGGATGCGCGCCAGCAGCTCGCGCTCGTTGAGGCCTTCGTTCATCAGCCGCACCACCTCGGCGCGCAGCCAGCGCAGCGCGCGCGCCGTGTGGGTGAGCACGTGCCGCACCTGGTCCTCGCCCTCGAGCGTGGCGCCGAACTCGCGCACCGCCTTGCGCGCGCCGAGCGCGGCCAGCGCCTCGAGCGTGTCGGCCCAGCGCACCGTGTCGCGCAGGGTGCGAAAGGGCGTGCCGATGTTGGGGATCGAGTCGATCAGCGCCGCGCCGCCGTAGAGCACGCGCTGCGCGGGGCTCCACAGCGCGATCGCGTCGTCGGTCTCCGAGGGCGCCCAGCGCAGCTCGACGGCGCGCTCGCCGTGCCCGATGACCAGCCGCTCGTCGAAGGTCTCGGTCGGCGCATGCATCGACAGCCGCTGCGCGAAGAAGCCCGCGGGCCGGTTGAACTGGATCTCGGCCATGCGGTGCTGCAGTGCCTCGGTCTCGCGGTAGCGCGCGAGGCGCCGCGGCACGTTGCGGTGCGCGATCACGCGCGGCGGCGCGTCGCCGCGCCGCGCCGCATGGGCGAGCCACATCGGCACGCCGGCGTTGTAGCCCACATGGCCGTGGCTGTAGCACAGCGCATGCAGCGGCGCGTCGCTGAGTTCGCGCACCGCGTCGATCATGCCCCGCGTCACCGAGCCGCCCGGGCCGGCGTCGATCACCACCAGGCCGACATCGGTCTCGGCCACGAAGGACTGTCCCTGCCCGCGCAGGATGTGCAGGCCCGGCGCCACCGTCTCGGTGCCGCTGCCGACGATGAGGAAGGGCTTCTCCTGTTCCTGTGTGTTGCTCATGCGTCGTCTCCCAGTCGTTGAAGCGGCGGCAGCGCATAGCGGCCGTCGAGCATTTCCGCGCGCGGCACGTAGGCGCGCAGGCAGAGGTAGAAGGCGCCCGCGGGCGCGGGCAGCCAGTTCGCGCGCGCCGCCTCGTCCGCGGGCGCCGCATGCTGGATGCGCAGCGTGAGGCCGCCGTCGGCGTCGTGGCGCAGCGCCGGCGTGCGGTCGCCGATGGCGTAGCGGTCGATCGGGTTGTCGACCAGCATGCAGTCGCGGCTGTCGTACAGGGTGAGCGACCAGAAGGCCTCGACCGGCGGCAGCTCGCCGGGCCCGAAGCGCAGCGTGTAGCAGTGGCTGCCGTGCAGCGCGCGGCCCGCGGCGTCGTGCCAGGCGAGCGGGTAGGTGGCCTCGCGGCTCTCGAGCATGCCGATGTACTTGAGCGCGACCAGCGCGCGCATCCGGTGGTCGTCGCCGAAGCTGGCCTCCACCAGCGGCATGGCCACCCAGCCGCTGGCGGCCGCGCGGCCCGCTTCCGTGGCGCGCAGCCGCGGCAGCACGCGGGCGATCGCATCCTGCAGCAGGTCGCGCTGCGTGCCGTCGAGCGCGCCGGCCTCGGGGTGCAGGCCGAGCGCGGCGTAGCGCGCGAGCCGGTCGGCATCGCGCGCGGGCGGCGGGTTCTCGCGCAGCGCGCGCTGCACCTGCGCCGCGAAATGCGCGGCATCCGGCGCCGCCTTCGGGTCGCAGGCCGGGTCGAAGGCCATGGGCCGGGGCGCCGCGCCGGCCTGCCAGTCGGCCAGCGTGCGCACCACGAAGCCGTCCTGCAGCGCATGCACCGCGGGCAGGTCGTGCGGCCCGTCGACCAGGATGCGGCCGATGACCCAGAGCCAGCGCGTGGGTGCCTCGATGCGCGCGCCGGGCGTGTCGAAGGCGGGCGGCAGCTCGCCGCGCCAGCCCGGCGGCACGAGCACGAAGGAACGCGCCGCCGTGCCCGTGAGCCGCTGGCCGATGTGGGCGAAGGGGTTGGTATGGAAGTCGAGCAGGCCCAGCACGTAGTAGCGCCCCGCGGTGTCGGGGACGTCGATCACCAGCGGGCCCGCGCCGAGGTCGAGCCAGGCGTTGGTGTAGAGCGTGTCGTTGTTCGGCGTCACGACGCGGCTCTTGCCCGGCCCCAGCAGCTTGCGCGCATGGGTGAACACGTTGCACCAGCGTTGCGGCGCCGGTGCCTCGCCGGCGGTCTCGCAGCGTTGCGGCGAGGTGGCCGCGCGCATGCGGCACATCTCGTACAGCGGCCAGGCGTAGACCACGGCCTCCTCGGCCAGGGCATCGAGCCCGGCGTCGATCGTTGCTGCCATGCCGTCAGTCCTCCCGCGGCTGCAGGGCCGGGATGCGCCAGGCGCGCACGCCTTCGCGCGGGTGGTACATGCGCAGGATCAGGTAGAAGCGGCCGGCGGGCGCGGGCAGCCAGTTGGCGGCATCGGCGGGCCGCGCATGGCCCAGCACCAGTTCCAGGCTGCCATCGGCACCGCGCGCGAGGCCCTGCGTGCGGTCGCCGATCGCATGGCGGCCGATCGCGTTGGGATAGAGGAAGCGGTCGCTGTCGTAGAGCGTCACCGACCAGAAGGCGTCGGCCGGCGGCATGTCGTCGGCCTCGAAGCGCATCGCGTAGCGGCGCCGGCCGTCGAGCGGCTCCAGCTTCGCGTCGTGGTGCGAGGCGGCGTACACGGCCTCGCTGGTGGCCAGCGCGCCCAGGCCCAGGTAGGCGGTGCGCGCGCGGCCGAGGAACTCGTTGCCGTAGCGGCCGGTGGCGGGCGTCATGGCCCAGGCCTTGGGCCGGTGGTGCCGGCCCACCGCGCCGACCGCGCGCACGCCCTCGGCGAAACCTTCGACTAGGCCCTCGCGCAGCGGCGCGTCGAGCGCGTCCCACGCGAAGCCCGCGTCGGGCCGCAGCCCGGCTTGGCCGAACCAGGCCACCAGGGCGCGGTCCTCGACGCGGCCCGGCGCCTCGGCGAGCGCCTGGCAGAGGTTGGCGAAGAAGCGCGGCGCGACCTGCGCGGCCGGCTCGCCGTTCTCGAAGGCGGCCGCCATGGCGTCGACCGGTTCGCCGACCCAGCGTTCGATCGCCGCCGGGCGGCCGCGCGGCACCGTGCCGGGCGCGGGCGCGAGCCGGATCTCGGACTGCAGCGCGCGCGCCGCGGGCCAGTCGGCCTCGTCGCCGACCAGGATGCGGCCGATCAGCCACACCAGGTCGGTCGGGCAGCGCACCACGCGGTGCGCGGCCAGCGCCTCGGGCACCGTGCCGCCCGGGCCCACGAGCACCACGGTCTCGCCCGCGGGATCGCAGTTGCGCGGCCCGAGGTTCTCGAAGTTCTCGGTGTAGGCGTCGTACAGCGGCAGCACGAAATAGCGCCCCGGATGGCGCGCGGCCGCGGGCACGCTCAGCAGCATCGGGCCGTCGGCCAGGTGGATCCAGGCGATGGTGTAGAGCAGGTCGTTGGCCGGCGTCACCACGTCGCGGTCCTCGTGGGTCGAGGGGCGCGGCGCATGGTGCAGCGTGTTGATCGGCGCGCGCACGTCCGAGCCGGCCGAGGTGCCGATGCGGCGTTCGGCGCGCGGCGCGGTCTGCAGCGCGCAGGTGCGATAGGTCTCGGTCAGCGGATAGCCGTAGACGAAGGCGGCGAGGCCGATCGAGCGCGCGAGCGCCTGGCGCGCGGCGTCGACGGTGGCCTGGGAGGCGGGAGCATTCATGGGGACGAAACCTCTTGGCTGGTGGCGATGAAGGAAGGGGAAAGAAATCAGTCGAGCTTCACGCCCGTGGCCTGCGTGAGCCGCAGCGTCACGGGCAGGAAGGCGCGGTAGGCGGCGCTGGCCTCGGCTGGCAGGTTGCCCACGGGCTCGGCGCCGAGTTCCTCGATGCGGCGCGCGACCTCGGGCTGGTGCACCACCGCGGCGACCTCGCGCCCGAGCCGCTCGACCACCGCGTCGGGCGTCTTCGCGGGCGCCATCAGCGAGGTCGGCCCGGTCAGCGCGTAGACCTCGTCGGCGAAGCCCTGCTCGGCGAAGGTCGGCACCTCGGGCAGCGCCTTGGCGCGGCGCGGCCCGGCGACCGCGAGCGCGCGCAGCTTGCCGGCCGCGATGTAGGGCTGCAGCGTGGCGATCGAGCCCACGGTCAGCTGGATCACGCCGCCGATCAGGTCGATCGCCATCGGGCTCTCGCCCTTGTAGGGCACGTGCAGCGTGCGCAGGCCGTAGGCGCGGTCCATGTAGACCTGGATCTGGTGCGGTTGCGTGCCCGGGCCCCAGGAGCCCATCGCGTACTTGCCGGGCGCGGCCTTCAGCACCGCGATCAGGCCGGCGACATCCTTGGCCGGCACCGAGGGATGCACCGCGAGCACGGTGCGCGTGGTGGCGATGTCCGAGACCATGCGCAGGTCGGTGCGCGGGTCGTAGGGCAGCTTGCCGTAGAGCACGATGTTGGCCGTGACCGGGCCCGGCACCGTCAGCAGCAGCGTGTGGCCGTCGGGCGCGCTCTTGGCGACGTAGTCGGTGCCGATGATCCCGCCCGCGCCGCTGCGGTTCTCGACCACCACGGGCTGGCCCAGCCGCTTCGACAGGCCCTCGGCGACCAGCCGCGCGAGGATGTCGGAGGAGCCGCCGGCCTGGTACTGCACGACGATGCGCAGCGGCTTCGACGGGAATTCGGCGCGGGCGCCGGCGGCCGCGAAGGCCGCGAGCGCGCACAGCAGCAGGCGTCGTTTCGAAAGCGTCATGCGATGCCTCCTTCCGCCGGCGACGGGTCGCGGCCCACGATCAGCGCATCGACCGCCACGCAGCCGCCCTCGGCCTGCGGCCGCGCGATCAGCGGATTGATCTCGGCGCTCGCCAGCGAATCGCCGGCGCGCAGCGCGAAGTCGGCGAGCGCGCACAGCGCATCGGCGATCGATGCGAGGTCGACCGGCGCCTTGCCGCGCGCGCCGTCGAGGATCGCGAAGGCGCGCAGCTCGCGCACCATCGCCAGCGTGTCCTCGCGCGTGACCGGCAGCACGCGCAGCGCCACGTCGCGCAGGGTCTCGACGTGGATGCCGCCGAGGCCGAACATCAGCACCGGCCCGAACACCGGGTCGCGGTGCACGCCCGCGATGCATTCGACGCCGCCGCTCGCCATGCGCGCCACCAGCGCACCGTCGAGCCGCGCCTCGGGCCGCGCGCTCAGCGCATGGTCGCGTGTGCGCTCGAAGGCCGCGCGCGCCTGCGCCGCGCCGCGCAGGCCGAGCGCCACGCCGCCGACGTCGGACTTGTGCGGGATGTCGGCGCTCACGATCTTCAGCGCCACGGCACCGCCGAAGGCCTCGGCCGCCGCCGCGGCCTCGTCGGCGCTGCGCGCCACGCGGTGCGCGACCACCGGCACGCCGGCCGCGGCGAGCAGCGCGAGCGCCGCGGGCTCGGCCATCGCGCCGGGCGCGAGCGCGATCGGATCGCCGGCCGGGCGCGTGTCGGTGGCATGCGGCGCATCCGTCTTCAATCCCGAGAGCGCGGCGATGGTGCGGATGCCGTCCGACGGATCGGCGAACACCAGGCAGCGCAGGCCTTCGAGCTCGGCGCGGCGTTCGGGCGAGAGCAGCGTGCTGATCGCGAGCAGCGTGTCGGGATAGGCCGCGCGCAGCGACGCCACCAGCGCGCGCAGCGTGGGCCAGAACGCATCCGACGCGCCCGCGGCCGCGAGGAAGCCCATCCACGAGGCGAAGCCGCGGTCGTCGAGCATCAGGCGCGCGCTGCGCTCGAGCAGGCTCATGTCGTTGGTCACCTGGCCCGTGATGTCGACCGGGTTGCGCGGCGCCGCGAACGGCACCCACTCGCGCAGCGTGGCCTGCGCGGCCTCGCCGAGCGGCTGCACGTCGAGGCCCTGCGCCGAGGCGTCGTCGGCCATCAGCGCGCCCACGCCGCCCGACAGCGTGAACAGCCCGATCGAGCGGTCGCGCGGCCGGCCGGCCACGGCGGCGCTGTGCGCCAGGTCGAAGAACTCGCCGAGGCTGCGCGCGCGCAGCACGCCGTAGCGGCGGAACACCGCGTCGTACACCGCGTCGTCGCCCGCGAGCGCCGCGGTGTGCGAGGCCGCCGCCTGCGCGCCCAGCGCGGTGCGGCCGACCTTGACCATCACCACCGGCTTGCCCGCGGCCTGCGCGAGCGCCAGCGCGGCGCGCAGCCGGGGGCCGTCGCGGCAGCCTTCCATGTAGCCCATGATCACGTCGGTGGCCGGGTCCTGCGCGAGCCAGGCCAGGCAGTCGGCGAACTGCAGGTCGGCCTCGTTGCCGGTGGTGGCCCACAGCGACAGGCCGACGCCGCGCTCGCGCGCCATCGCGTAGGCATAGGCACCGAAGGCGCCCGACTGGCTCACCAGCCCGATGCGCCCCGGCGCCACGCGGCCCACGCCGGGCGCGGGCGAGAAGGTGGCGTAGACCTTGTGCGCGATGTTCATGAAGCCCAGGCAGTTGGGCCCGATGAGCCGCAGGCCGGCCGCGCGGGCCTTGGCGCCGAGCCGCGCCTGCGCGGCCGTGCCTTCGGCGCCGGTCTCGGCGAAGCCCGAGGAGAACAGCACCACGCCCTTGACCTTCGCTTCGATCGCGTCGTCGAGCGCCGCATCGACCAGCGCGGCCGGCACCGAGAGGATCGCGAGATCCACCGGCTCGCCGATGGCGCGCAGGCTGGGCCAGGCCCGCAGCTCCTGGATGCGTTCGGCGTTCGGGTTGACCGGGTAGAGCGCGCCGTCGAAGCCGAAGCGGCGCTGGTAGTCGACCGGGATGCCGCCGATCTTCTGCGGGTTGGAGGAGGCGCCGACCACCGCGATGGAACGCGGCGCGAACAGGGCCGACAGGGATTCGGTCTGGGAGCTGAAGAAATCCATGGAAGAGGCGACGAGGGGTTTCAGAAGTTGTGGCGGATGCCGGTCGCGAGCACGCGCACGCCGTTGCCGCTGTCGGGCGCGACCGCGACCGTGGCGAGCGTGGCCGAGGCGCCATGCCGGTTGAGCAGCCGCAGCCAGCGCGCGTAGAGCACGGTGCGCTTGCTCAGGTAGTAGTCGTAGCCCAGGGTCCAGGCCAGCTGCGAACGCTCGCTCGCGTCCACCTTGCGCTGCATGGCCTCGAACATCAGGTTCGAGGCCGGCGTGATGTTGTAGGTGAGGCCGAGGCTCGCGAGCTTCGCGCTCGGCACGCCGGGCAGGCTCGAGCTGTTGCGCACGTAGTTGGCGTAGAGCTGCAGCCCGATCGCCTCCCAGTCGTAGGCCGCGCTCAGCGCCTGGTAGGTGCTGGTGCTCGGCTCGGCCACGGGCGCGGCGGCCGAGCCCGAGCGCGCGCGCTGGAAGGCATAGCCCACGTAGTAGGGCTTGCGCCCCCAGCTGAGGCTGCCGCCGTAGAGCGTGCCGCTGCTGTGGCTCGCGGCGCTGGCCTCGCCGGGCGCATAGGCGATGTCGGCGTAGAAATCGGCGATGGCCGGCGTGCGGTAGCGCACCATGTTGCTGGCGCGCGCCGCGAAGGGCAGCAGGCCGGGCTGCGCGTCGGTGGCGGCCACCAGGTTGATCGGCGAGAACACCGAGTTCACGCCATAGGGATCGGCCTTGAACAGCGTATAGAACATCGGCGTGTACATGCGGCCCGCGTCGATCTGGCCCCAGGGCGTCGACAGGCCGACGAAGGACTGGCGCGTGAACGCGATCTCGGGACCGGCCAGCGTGCCCTTGCCGGTGTCGGGCGCGAAGCCGGCCTCGAGCGTGAAGTGGGCGTCGAAGCCGCCGCCCAGGTCCTCCGCGCCGCGAAAGCCGAGGCGCGACGCGGTCTGGCCGCCGTCCTCGAGCCGCGTCGAGGAGCTCGGGCCCGACTTCGCGTGGGCCAGGTAGAGGTCGGCGGTGCCGAAGATCGTCACGCTGCCCTGGGCGAGCGCGAGCGAGGAGGAGGCCGCGAGCGCGAGGCCCGCGGCGGCTGTCTTCTTCATGTCGTCTTGTCTCCGGTGAGGCTCGCCGCCCGTCGAGGGCGGCTGCCGCTTGTGTGCTTGTCGGTGTCCGGTGCTTACGATAGAAACGACCGCCCCCCGAATCTGTCAATGCGTTGACAGATTCCCGAACATCGCCGCAGGGAGAACCCGCTGACCCGACCGCGCAAGACCGCCGAACGAGATGCCGAGGAGAACGCCGCGCTGCTCGAGCGCGCGCTGCGCTGGAACGAGCTGTTCTCGCGCTGGCCCGACGCGCGCCGCGCCGAGCTCATGAAGTCGGCGCGCCTGGAGCGCTACGGCCGCCGCACGCAGGTGCTCGCGCACGACCGCCATCGGCGCGAGCTGCTGGTGGTGGTGTCGGGCTGCCTCGAGATCAGCAGCATGAGCCCGAACGGCCGCAAGTACGTGAACGCGCTGCTCGGCCCGGGCCAGGTGGCGCCGCTGGTGCGGCTGCTCGACGAGGTGCCGCTGGCCTACGACTACCACGCGCACGAGGATTCGGTGATCGTGCACCTGCCGAGCGACGCGGTGCTGGCGGTGCTCGATGCCGAGCCGCTGCTGTGGCGCGACGTGGCGCGGCTGGGCCTGCAGCGCCAGCGCCTGAGCATCGTGCTGCTGCAGAACCAGATGCTCAACTCGATCCACGGCCGGGTGGCCGCGGCGCTGATGAACCTGGTCCACTTCTACAACGGCCAGGGCGAGGACGGCGCGCCGCCGCTGGTGCGGCTGTCGCAGACCGACCTCGCGGCCATGCTCGGGCTGTCGCGCCAGACCGTCAACAAGGAACTGGGCCGGCTGGTGGAGGAGGGCGCGATCGACATGCGCTACAAGCGCATCCGTATCGTCGACGCCGAGCGGCTCGCGCGCATCGCGGCCGGGACCTGAATCAGGGGTGGATCTTCTCGCCCCTGGCGAGCATCTCGACGAACTGCGCGATGCGCCGCGCGCGGGTCTCGGGCTTCTTCGCGCTCTGGGTGCGGAACAGCACCGCGAAGCGGTTGCGCGCATCGAGCGCGGCGAAGAACTTCGCGGCCTTCCTGTTGGCGTCGAGCGCGGCCCGCAGGTCGGGCGGCACGGTTGCCACGCTCGAGGCCTCGTAGGCGGCCTCCCAGCGGCCGTCGGCCTTGGCGCGTTCCACCTCGGCCAGGCCGCCGGGCTGCATGCGGCCTTCCTCGATCAGCCGCAGCGCCTTGGCGCGGTTGATCTGCGACCAGGTGCTGCGCTTCGTGCGCGGCGTGTAGCGCTGCAGGAAATGCGTGTCGCTCTCGCTCTTGCGCTGGCCGTCGATCCAGCCATGGCACAGCGCGAGATCGAGCGCCTGCGCGGTATCGACCGAGGCGATGCCGCTGGCCTTCTTCGCGAGCCGCAGCCAGACGCCGGCATGGCTCGCGTGGTGGCGCTCGTACCAGCGCGCGAGCGCGGCGGCGTCGGCGCATTCGACCGGCGTGTCGTCGACGATGCGCTCGGCCGCGGTGGACGCCTTCTTCGCCGGAGCTTTCTTTGCTGCCGTCACGGCACCCACCAGTAGCGCAGCGCGTGGAAGAAGATCGGCGCCGCGAAGATCACCGAGTCGAGCCGGTCGAGCATGCCGCCGTGGCCCTCGATCATCGACCCCCAGTCCTTCACGCCGCGGTCGCGCTTGATGGCCGACATCACGAGGCCGCCGAAGAAGCCCATCAGGCAGATGGTCAGCGACATCAGCGCGGCCTGCCACGGGTTGAAGGGCGTGGCCCACGACAGCGCGGCGCCGAGCGCGGTGGCGCTCGCGATGCCGCCGATCAGGCCCTCCCAGGTCTTCGAGGGCGAGAGCTCGGGCGCCACCTTGCGCTTGCCGAACAGCTTGCCCCAGATGTACTGCAGCACGTCGCTGCCCTGCACCACGATCACGAGGAAGGCGATCAAGAGCAGGTTGCGGCCCTCGAAGCCCGGGATCTGCAGGGTGAGCAGCGCCGGCACGTGGCTGATGCAGAACACGCAGACCATCAGGCCCCACTGGATCTTCGAGGTGCGCTCGAGGAAGCGCCGCGTGTCGCCGCCCACGGCCGCGAGGATCGGCAGCACCAGGAAGGCATAGACCGGGATGAAGATCGAATAGAGGCCGTACCAGTCGATCCAGACCAGGAAGTACTGCACCGGCAGGCCGATGTAGAAGGCGGCCGCGATCGCGTGGTGGTCGCCGCGCCGGGTGTAGGCCAGGCTGATGAACTCGCGCAGCGCGTAGAACGAGATCAGGTAGAACAGCACGATCACGCCGCCCTTGCCGAAGGCGAAAGCGAGCCCGATCGCCGCCACCATCACCCACCAGGCATTGACGCGCGCGTTGAGGTTGTCGATCACCGAATGCGGCTGGCCGTGCGCCACGCGCCACTTGAGCACGGCGCCGATGCCCGAGGCCAGCAGCAGCACGCCGAGCACGCCGCCGAACAATTGCAGGGTGGTCTGCGCGAAGGGCGAGAGCTCGATCATGCGGCGCTCCCCGGGGTCGGCTGCGGCGTCTCGTCGAGGCGGTCGTACTCGGGCCGCAGGTCGAGCATGGCGGTGCGCGCACGCGCCAGGAAGCTCGGCTTGTCCTCGCCCTCGGCCAGCACGATCGGCGTGCCGAAGCGCACCGTGCAGGCCAGCGGGATCGGCACCAGCGTGCCCTTGGGCAGCACGCGCTTGAGGTTCTCGATCCACACCGGCACCAGCCGCACGTTGGGGCAGGCGCGCGCGAGGTGGAACAGCCCGCTCTTGAGCGGCAGCAGGATCTCGTCGCCGGTGTTGCGCGTGCCCTCGGGGAACATGATCAGCGAGTCGCCGGCCTCGAGCGCGGCCTTCATCTGCTCGACCGGGTTGTCGCCCTGGCCCGAGCCGTCGCGCCGGATCATCAGCGCGTTGAACACGTCGGCGCCGATGAACTGGCGCAGCTTCGAGGCCATCCAGTAGTCCAGCCCCGCCACCGGCCGCGTGAGCGCGCGCAGGTCGGGGGGCAGCGTGGCCCACAGCAGCACGAAGTCGCCATGGCTGGTGTGGTTGGCGAAGTAAAGCGTCTGCTCGGCCTTGGGGCTGGTGCCCGACCAGATGGCGCGCACGCCAGTCAGGAGGCCCGCGGCGCCGATGATCAGCTTGCCCGCGACCACGGCGAGCGCGCGGCGCACGATGCCGGACGAAGGTTCGGGGGAGGGAGCGTCGTTCAAGTGAGGTCCTGTGTCATGAGGGCGAGCAGGAACATCGCGCTCTGGCAGGCGACCACGATGGCGTGGCGCTGCAGCAGTTGGCGGGTGCCCTGCGCGCGGTCGGCCAGCGGCCGCGCGGCGGAAGAAGCGTCATTGGCGCGCAGCCCGAGCCGCGCCAGCGCCTGGTCGAGCGCCTCGAGCGTGGCGATGGTGCCGCGCGCGAGGTCGTCGAACAGTGCCTGATCGAGTCGCAGCCGGAACGCGAAGTAGCGCTCGAGCACGCCGAGGATGGCGACGGCGCCGAAGGCCATGCTCGGCGTGGTGGGCAGCGAGCGCAAGGTGAGCGCGAGCACGAGTGCCGCGATCGCGCTGAGCGCGAAACCCCAGAGGGCCAGCACGCCGGCCGCGCGCAGCAGGCCGGCGAGCGCGGCGCAGGTGGCGCGGTCGGTGTCATTCATGGGGCGCTGCTCCGGTGGTGACGGTGGGAGCGCCGAGCGGCGCGAGCGCGGCGAACCAGGCCGGCCGCAGCACGATCTGCGGCCGCGCGCGGCGCACCGCGGCTTCGGCCGTCGCCAGCCCGTCGGCGGCACTGGCCACGCCATGCGTGCCGAGCCAGGCGATGGTCGCGGCCGCGCTGCGCGAGAAGCCGAGCGCGCAGCAGACCCAGACGGGGCCGCCACGCGCGGCGCGCCGCTGGCCCTCGATCGCCGCGGCCGCGCGCCGCAGCCGCTGCGAGGGCGGCACCACGAGGTCGAGCAGCGGCACGCAGCGCGCGCCGGTGGCATCGCGCGGCACCTGCAACTCGGCGCTGAGGCTCACCAGCCGCGGCCGGCCTGCGGCCTGCCATTCGGCCGCCGTGGGCAGGCGGCCGAGCCAGAGCCCGGGCACCACCTCGGCCGCGGGCGGCAGGCCGCGCGTCCACAGCCGCGCGTTGAGCGCCGCGCCGAGCCGGTAGGGCGCGAACAGCCAGCGCGCGGCCCAGCCCGTGCGGCCCTGGCTGTCCATCTGGAAGCCGCGCGCGCCGAAGCCCGCGTAGTTGAGCGCCACCAGCACCAGCGAGGCCGCGGGCCAGGCCAGCCACAGCGCCCAGCCGCCGCCCCACAGCGCGAGCGCGAGGCAGGCCAGCGCGCCCAGCGCGTAGAACGCCGCGAGCTTCCAGCGTTGCGGATCGCGCGCGAGCCGCCAGGCGCGCGGCATCGAGACCGTGCGCCGCAGCGGCCACAGCCAGATGCAGAAGAGGCCCAGCAGCGCGCCGGTCGGGATGTCGATGAAATGGTGCTGCCAGGTGGTCAGCACCGAGGCGCAGATCGCGAAGGCCC
Organism: Variovorax endophyticus; assembly: GCF_025376855.1. Lineage (NCBI taxonomy): Bacteria > Pseudomonadati > Pseudomonadota > Betaproteobacteria > Burkholderiales > Comamonadaceae > Variovorax > Variovorax endophyticus. The sequence goes on along the minus strand of NZ_JAHUTH010000013.1, from coordinate 95,340 downwards.
ACAGGTGCAGCACGATGCGCGCCCAGCGCGGCCGGATGAACTGCCGATACCAGTCCCAGAGGATCACCGCCAGCGCGATGTGCAGCGAGGGCGCCTGGTTGTAGGGCTGGTCGAAGCCGCGCAGCGCCGCGAACAGGAAGGCCGGCGCGCCCTCGACCGCGGGCTGGCCGAAGCTGAAGTGCAGCGGCCAGAGCACGAAGCAGGAGCAGGCGATCAGCGTAGCGCTGACGAGCCGGGCGCCGTGGCGGTCGAGCGTGTGGCGGTCGCGCGCGAGGAACAGCGACAGCGCGTAGAAGACGTTGATGGTCCAGTAGGGAAAGATGGTCCAGGGCCAGAACGGCACCTGGCGTTCCCAGGCGAAGGCCATCGAGGGCACCTGCGCGCGCGTGGTGGCCCACCAGTTGGCGAGGCCGTAGGTCAGGTAGAACAGCGGCCCCAGCAGCGCCAGCCAGCCGGCGGCGCGCTTCCAGGGTCTGGCCGCGAACCAGGCGCGCATGGCGTCGCTCAGTGCTCGGTGCGCCGGGCCAGCGAGACGGTGAAGATGCCCCACTCGTCGCTGCGCTGGTCGATCTTGCGGAAGCCCGCCTCCTCCACCAGCTGGTCCATCTCGACCTGCGTGCGGCGGCGCATCACCCAGGCCTCGCCCTGGCGGTGGCTGGTGAGCGCGCGCGCGATCATCTCGAGCTGCGGATGCCAGGGCTGGCCGGTGTAGACCAGGTAGCCGCCGTCCTCCACCGCGTCGCCCACGCCCGCGAGCGAGCGCCGCACCATCTCGTTGTCGGGGAACAGCTCGTACAGCCCCGACACCACCGCCAGCGTGGGCCGCGGCGTGACGCTCGCGAGGCTCATGCGGTCGAAGGCGTCGGCCTGCACGAACTGGGCGACGTCCTCCAGCCCCTTCTCGGCGATCAGCGCGCGGCCGTCGCGCACGTTGATCTCGCTGTAGTCGCGCAGCAGGATCGAGCTGGCCTTGACCGGGCTCGCGAGCACCGCGTCGAGCACGTAGCGGCCATGGCCGGCGGCGATGTCCATCAGCCGCACCTCGCGGTGCATCTCGGCCAGCCGCTCCATCGCGATGCGCAGCAGCTCCTCGACATGGATCTTGCGCTGCCGGATGCCGCGCCAGCCGATGGCGTCGAGGTAGTTGCGGTCGATGGCGCGGCCCATGGCGCCCTTGCCCTGCGCGACGTTGCGGTAGACGTAGTCGAGCGTGCTGCCCGAGTCGAAGCCGGTGTCGTGGCCCAGCTTCACGCCCTCGGACAGGCCGCCGCCGAAGCGCAGCCCGGCGCGCGTGAGCGACCAGTAGAGGCCGCGCGGCGACAGCGCGGGCAGCGGCGCGGCCAGCGCGCGCGATTCCTCGGCGGTCTCGCCCTCGAGGTGGGCGCCGCGGCGGTCGACCGGCGCGGGCGCCTCGTCGAACAGGCGCAGCACGAATTCGCGGATGGCCTGCACCGCGGGTGCGCGGTCCTTCTCGCCCAGCGTGTCGTGGAAGAAGCCCGGCAGCACCGTCTTGGTCTTGACCGCGCTGCCCAGCCGTTCGAAGAACTGGTGCTGCGGCTTGTGGTGCACCACCCAGTCGGCGCCCGAGATCAGCAGCTGCACCGGCAGCGTGATCGCGTTGGCGTCGGCCACCACGCGCTCGGCCGCCTCGTACAGGCCCAGCAGGATGTTGACCGCGATCGGCCGCGTGATCAGCGGGTCGCTCTCGTAGCTCGCGATGCGCGCGGGGTCGTGCGTGAGGAACCTGGCCTTGACGTAGCTGTTGACGAAGAACAGGCCGCGCAGCTTGTGCATCAGCGCCAGGCCCGGCCGCGCGAAGGGCACGTAGAGCTTGACCTTGAAGGCCGGCGAGGCCAGCGTGAGGCCGCGCACCTTGGGCGCGTAGTCGTGGGCCCAGGTCGCGGCCAGCACCGCGCCCACGCTCTGCGCGATCACGTGGATGTCGTGCTCGGCCACGCCGTGCGCGCCGACGATGTGCTGCACGAAGGTCTGCACGTCGCGCACCGAGGTGCCGAAGCTGGGGCTGTAGCCGCGCTGGCCCGGCGAGCGGCCGTGGCCGCGCGCGTCCCAGGCGAAGAAGTCGAAGTCGGGCAGGTCGAGCTCGTCGACCAGGTGCGCCATGCGCGCGCCGTGCTCGTGGCCGCGGTGGAACAGCACGATGGCGCCGCGCCGCGCGGGGCCGGTGGCCGGCCAGTGGCGGTAGAACAGCGACTCGCCGTCGTGGGTGCGGAACTGGCGTTCCGCGAGCGGTCGCCGGGTGATGGAAGACGGCGAGGCGCCGGTGTCGAAATCGGTGGTGTTGTCGTTCATTGAATCCCTGTTGTTTCTTTTAGCGTGGCGGCGGTCGCGCCTTCGGCTTCGGCGAGCGCGCGGCGCACGCGGTTGACCACGGTCCAGGCCACGAGCAGCGCCACCAGCGGCATCAGCCAGGCGGTCCAGCCCGGCAGCGGGCCGCCGAGCGCCACGTAGAGGCCGAGCGCGCCGAACACGAAGGCACGGTCGCTCTTGCCGAGCGGCCCATCGTAGCGGCGCGAGGCACCGACCGTGGGGCCGAGCGCGCCGGCGAATTCGCTGAGCCCGGCCAGCACGATCACGGTGCCGACCCAGAACGGGCTGAAGGGCTGCACCAGCACGAAGGGCAGGTACAGCGCGGCGTCGGAGACCACGTCGGTGAGTTCGTTGAGGAAGGCGCCAAGCCGGCTTTGCTGGTGGTGCTCGCGCGCCAGCATGCCGTCGATGGCATTGAAGGCCATGCGCACGAACATCCAGGCCGGGATCAGCCCGAAGGCCGCGAGCGAGGGCGCGGCCAGGTAGAGCCACAGCCCGAGGGCCAGCGAGACCGCGCAGGCGCTCAGCGTGACCTGGTTGGCGGTGACGCCCCGTGCATGCAGGCCGACCACGAGCGGCCGAAGCAGGGCCTGGAAACGCGGCTTCAGTTCGTAGATCGACACCGTCGTGATCCCCTCTTCATTCTGGTCGGGGCATTCTGCCAGCGCAGGCGAGCGCTCCTGTAGGCGCAGGTCCCGCCTGCAAAAGCCCGCGGAAACCCGCGAAAGGCCCTCGTGGCGCCGTGGCCGCGGGCCGTCCGCGGCGGCGGGGCAGCCACTAAACTCGCCGCACCCCCCGCGCCCATGACCATCCAGACCGACGACTTCGCCCCCGCCCCGCAACGCGTGGTGTCCGCCGCGCCCGCCTCGCCCAACGAGGAGGCGATCGAGCGGGCCCTGCGCCCCAAGCTGCTCGACGAGTACGTCGGCCAGGCCAAGGTGCGCGAGCAGCTCGAGATCTTCATCGGCGCCGCGCGCAAGCGCCGCGAGGCGCTCGACCACGTGCTGCTGTTCGGCCCGCCGGGCCTGGGCAAGACCACGCTGTCGCACATCGTCGCGGCCGAGCTCGGCGTGAACCTGCGCCAGACCTCGGGCCCGGTTCTCGAGAAGCCCAAGGACCTGGCGGCGCTCTTGACCAACCTCGAGCCCAACGACGTGCTGTTCATCGACGAGATCCACCGGCTGAGCCCGGTCGTCGAGGAAATTCTCTACCCGGCGCTCGAGGACTACCAGATCGACATCATGATCGGCGAGGGCCCGGCCGCGCGCAGCATCAAGCTCGACCTGCAGCCCTTCACGCTGGTGGGCGCCACCACGCGCGCGGGCATGCTCACCAATCCGCTGCGCGACCGCTTCGGCATCGTCGCGCGGCTGGAGTTCTACACGCCCGAGGAGCTCGCCCTGATCGTGCGCCGCAGCGCCGGCCTGCTCAAGGTCGAGACCGACGAGGCCGGCGGCTTCGAGATCGCGCGCCGCTCGCGCGGCACGCCGCGCATCGCCAACCGGCTGCTGCGCCGCGTGCGCGACTATGCCGAGGTCAAGGGCGACGGCCGCATCACCGAGGAGATCGCGCACAAGGCGCTGGCCATGCTCGACGTCGACCCGCAGGGCTTCGACCTGATGGACCGCAAGCTGCTCGAGGCCGTGGTGCACCGCTTCGACGGCGGCCCGGTGGGACTCGACAACGTCGCGGCCAGCATCGGCGAGGAGCGCGACACCATCGAGGACGTGATCGAGCCCTACCTGATCCAGCAGGGCTACCTGCAGCGCACGCCGCGCGGGCGCATCGCCACCCTGGCCGCCTACCGCCACCTCGGCGTGGCGCCGCCCTCGGGCCGCGCCGAGGGCCAGGACCTTTTCGGAACTTGAGAGACTTTTCAGCATGCACACCCATGACCTGAGCGCGTGGCAGCACGAGCACCACTTCGGCACCGACAACGAACGCGCGGAGCGCAGCACCCGGCTCGTGATGTGGATCACCGCCGCGATGATGGCGGTCGAGATCGGCGCCGGCTGGTGGTTCAACTCGATGGCGCTGCTGGCCGACGGCTGGCACATGAGCTCGCACGCGCTGGCCATCGGCCTCAGCGCCTTCGCCTATGCGGCCGCGCGGCGCTATGCGCGCGACCCGCGCTTCGCCTTCGGCACCTGGAAGATCGAGGTGCTCGGCGGCTTCGCGAGCGCGCTGATGCTGCTGGGCGTGGCGGCGCTGATGGTGGTGGGCTCGCTCGAGCGGCTGTGGTCGCCGGCGGCGATCCACTATCCCGAGGCGATCTCGGTGGCGGTGCTCGGGTTGCTGGTCAACCTGGTCTGCGCGCGGCTGCTGGGCGGGGCGCATCACCACCATGGGCATGACCACGGGCATGCGCACGACCATGATCATCACCACGCGCACGGCGAGCATGGCCACGACCTGAACCTGCGCTCGGCCTACATCCACGTGGTGGCCGATGCCGCCACCTCGGTGCTCGCGATCACGGCACTGCTCGGCGGCTGGTTCTACGGCTGGGCCTGGCTCGATCCCGCGATGGGCATCGTGGGCGCCGTGCTGGTCGCGGTCTGGGCCAAGAACCTGCTGAAGGAAACCGGCCGCGTGCTGCTCGACCGCGAGATGGACCACCCGGTGGCCGAGGAGATCCGCGAGGGCATCGAGACCGGCCTGGCCGATTCGCTCACGCGCGTGGCCGACCTGCACGTATGGCGCGTGGGCCGCGAGGCCTATGCCTGCGCGCTCACGGTGGTGACCCATTCGGCCACGCTCACGGCCGACCAGGTGCGGGCCTGCTTCTCGATGCACGAGGAGATCCGGCACTCGACGGTCGAGATCCAGCGCTGCCACGACTGACGCGACCGCCGGCGCACGGCGTCAGTCCGGCGGCCGCGCGTGCCGCACGATCAGCGTCTGCGCCACGTAGTAGGTCGCGAGCACCCACAGCTGCGCCAGCGGCAGCGGCGCCACGAAGCGGTTGGTCGCGAGCAGCGAGTCGCTCAGCATGAAGAAGCAGGCGCCCGCCGCCACCCAGCCCGCGGCGGCGTCGCGCAGCACGAAGGCCCGGCCCAGCGCCTGGGCCGCCATGCAGGCGATCACCAGCACGTAGAGCGCGACCGGGATGCGCAGCGCGGCCGGCAATCCGCCCAGCCACAGGAAGGCGTACATCGCCGCGCCGATCGCCAGCGTGACCGCCAGCGCCGCCGGCCGCGGGAAGAAGCCCACGCCGAGGCGGAACACGCCGATGTAGGCCAGGTGCGCGAGCAGGAAGCACACGAGGCCGGGCACGAACAGCGAGGCCGGGCCCATCAGCAGCACGTCGCCCGCGAGCGAGCCGACCAGGCCCGCGACCAGCAGCGCGTCGAAGCGCGTCATGCCGCCGGGCCGCGCCAGCGCGCGCCGCGCGGCGATGAAGACCGCGATCGCGAGCGCCAGCGGCTTGGTCGCGTGGTGCAGCCAGGGCAGGCCGAGCGCGGCGCTCGCGGTGGCCAGCGCGGCGGCTTCCACCAGCAGCGCCTCGGCGATCGAGAGCCGCCCCTGCAGCACGCCGCCGATGGCCCACAGCGCGGCGGTGAGCGCGGCCAGCCACACGCTCGAACGCGAGAGCGGCATGCCGTCGGAGAACCACAGGAACACCGCCACGGCCGCGAGCAGCAGCAGGAACTGCACGCCCGCGAACCACTGCGCGCCGCGGCCCACTTCGGGCTCGTAGCGCCGCACCTGCGCGATGTCGAAGGCCGGCTTCGGAAAGCGCGCCGCCACGTCGGCCGGCCGCCAGCCCGGCGGCTTGAGCCACACGCGCAGCTTGTCGGCCCAACTGCGCGCATGCCACGAATCCCTGGCCAGGCCCCAGTAGACCTCGGCGTTGGCCCACAGCGGATCCCAGCTCGCGAGCGGGCTGCGCGTGCCGTAGACGCAGCGCTCGTCCTCTTCCTTGAAGCTGCCGAACAGCCGGTCCCACACGATCAGGATGCCGCCGTAGTTGCGGTCGAGGTAGCGGTCGTTGACCGCGTGGTGCACCCGGTGGTTCGAGGGCGAGCAGAACCAGCGGTCGAACCAGCCGAGCTTGCCGACCTGCTCGGTGTGGACCCAGAACTGGTAGAGCAGGTCGACCAGCGAGACCACGGCGAACACCAGCGGCGGCATGCCCGCGGCCGCCATCGGCAGGTAGAAGATCCAGCCCAGCAGCGCGCCGCTCGAGGTCTGGCGAAGCGCGGTCGAGAGGTTGTAGTGCTGGCTCTGGTGGTGCACCACGTGCGCGGCCCACAGCACGGCCGACTCGTGGCCCATGCGGTGCAGCCAGTAGTAGCAGAAGTCGTAGAACACCAGCGCCAGCAGCCAGCCGTACCAGGTGGTCCAGAAGTCGGTGCCGGGGAACAGCGCCACGGCCGAGTACACCGCGGTGTAGATGCCGATGCGCAGCAGGCCGGTGAGCACCGCGCTGATCTGGCTCAGCATGCCCAGGCCGATGCTGTTGACCGCGTCGGCGAGGCGGTAGGTGTCCTGCCCCGTGCCGCGGCGCGCGCGCAAGCGGCCGACCGCGAACTCGATCGCGATCAGCAGGAAGAAGACGGGGGTCGCGAGGACGATGATCTGGCCGGGGCGCATCGCGCGATTGTGGGCCGCGCCTGCGTGGGGACGTCATCGGGATGTCACGCACTTGCCATGGCCGGGTCATGCGGGACCGCCAATCTATCGGTCCATGCAACGCGACGATGCTTTTCTGCGCGCATGGCGCGACACCGCGGTCCAGCCCCCCGAGGCGGAGGACGAGGACGTTTCGCGTCCGGTTCAGCGTTTCAGGACGCTGTGGATCTCCGACCTGCACCTCGGAACGCCAGGCTGCCAGGCGCGGGCGTTGCTGGACTTCCTCAAGCACACCGAGTGCGAGACCCTGTTCCTGGTCGGCGACATCATCGACGGCTGGCAGCTCAAGCGGCACTGGTACTGGCCGCAGGCGCACAACGACGTGATCCAGAAGCTGCTGCGCAAGGCGCGCAAGGGCACGCGCGTGATCTTCATCCCGGGCAACCACGACGAGTTCGCGCGCAAGTACCTCAATCACAACTTCGGCGGCATCGACGTGGCCGAGGAATGGATCCACGAGACCGCCGACGGCCGCAAGCTCTGGATCATCCACGGCGACCTGTTCGACGGCGTGATCCAGTGCGCCAAGTGGCTGGCCTACGTGGGCGACTCGCTCTACGAATTCACGCTCAAGCTCAACCGCCACCTCAACTCGCTGCGCGCGCGCCTGGGGCTGCCGTACTGGTCGCTGTCGAAGTACCTCAAGGGCAAGGTCAAGCGCGCCGTGAGCTACGTCGGCGACTTCGAGAACGCCGTGGCGCGCGAGGCCCGCAACCGCGGCGCGCAGGGCGTGGTCTGCGGCCACATCCACCATGCCGAGATGCGCGACATCGACGGCATCCTCTACTGCAACGACGGCGACTGGGTCGAGAGCCTCACGGCGCTGGCCGAGCATGCCGATGGACAGCTCGAGATCATCGAATGGTCGGCGCACATGCCGGTGCCGTCGAAGGTCGCGCCGGCGCGCGAGGCCGTGGCGGCCTGAGACCCGTCCCGTTCAGGGATAGGCCGCTTCGCACAGCGCCAGCACCTCGCCGCGCAGCCAGCGATGCGAGGCATCCTGGTCGAGCCGCGGATGCCAGATCGCCGAGACGTTGAAGGGCGGTGTCGGCACGGGCAGCTCGAAGTGCCGCAGGCCCAGGGCCGTGGCATGGCCGGGCGTGAACGGATTGCCGAGGCAGGAGTGCGGGACGACGGCCAGCAGGTCGGACTGCCGCGCGACCTGCATCGCGTGGGTGTAGGCCGGCACCACCATCGCCACCTGCCGCGACAGGCCGCGCGCGGCCAGCGCGTCGTCGACCGGGTGGTCCATCTCGCCGGCGCGCGAGGCCACCACGTGGCCGCAGGCCGCATAGCGTTCGGCGGCGATCTCCGCCTCGTCGAGCAGCGGATGGCCGCTGCGGCACACGCCCACGTAGCGGTCGCGGAACAGCCGGCGCGTGCGCAGTTCGGGCGCCGTGGTTTTCACCGTGCCGAGCTCCAGGTCGATCCCGCCTTCGCGCAGCGGCCGGGCGTCCCAGTCCGGCTTGGGCGCGAAGCGCAGCCGCACCCGCGGCGCGGCCTGCCGGATCCGCGCCAGCAAGGGCGCGGCGAGCAGGTCGATGAAGCCCTCGCCGGCGCGCAGCGTGAAGCACTGGTCGAGCGTGGCGATCTGCAGCGCATGGTCGGCCGGGGCCAGCGCGGCCTGTGCCTCGCGCGCCAGCGCCGGGATGCGTTCGCGCAGCTGCATCGCGTAGGGCGTGAGCACGAGGCCGCGGCCGGCCTGCAGCAAGAGCCGGTCGCCCGTGGCCTCGCGCAGGCGCGTGAGCGTGCGGCTCATGGCGGACACGCTGAGCTCGAGCCGCCGCGCGGCGCCGGTCACGCTGCCCTCGGTCAGCAGGGCATCGAGGGCGGGCAGCAGGTTGAGGTCGACGCGGGGCATGGCGCCAGCATAGGGCAGGAGCGGCCATGCGTGGCGTCTGGCGCAATCATTGGTTGCAGTCCAGGCGTCTGGTGCAAATGACAGGGCGTTCCCAGAATTCGAGGCATCGCAGCCAACAAGGAGCACGCCTCATGTCCCACCCACCACACAGCATCCTCGTCGTCGGCGCCTCGCGCGGCCTCGGTCATGCCATCGCGGCCGAATTCCTCAAGAAGGACTGGAAGGTCATGGGCACGGTCCGCGGAACGGCCCGCACCCTGCTGCACGATCTGGCCGACGCGCATCCCGGCCGCGTCGAGATCGAGTCGCTCGACATCACGGACCCCGGGCAGATCCAGGCCCTGCGCGAGCGGCTGGCCGACCGCCGGTTCGACATCCTGTTCGTCAATGCCGGCACCACCAATCCCGATCCGACCCAGACCATCGGCGAGGTCTCGACCGAGGACTTCGTGAACCTCATGGTCGCCAATGCGCTGAGCCCGATGCGGGTGGTGGAAAGCCTCGCGGGCAACGTCCCGCCGGAAGGCCTGATCGGCGTCATGTCGTCGGGGCAGGGCAGCATCGCCGACAACGAGACGGGCCAGCGCGAGGTCTACCGCGGCAGCAAGGCGGCGCTGAACCAGTTGCTGCGCAGCTTCGCGGCGCGGCAGGCCGGCACGCCGCGCGCCCTGCTGGCGATGGCACCCGGCTGGGTGCGCACCGAGCTGGGCGGGCCCGAGGGCCGGCTGACGATCGAGCAGAGCGTGCCGAGCCTGGTCGAAGTGATGCTCGCGAAGCGTGGGCGGCCCGGGCTCGAGTACCTGGACTACCGGGGGCGCACGGTGGCGTGGTGAGGCGGGTGCGCCGCGCTAGGGTTGCGCGCTGCCTTCGTTGAGCCTGCGACGTCCCAGCGGCGTGATGGCAAAGATCACCGCGGGGCGGCCATCCGGCCGTTCCGGACTCGGCAACTGCGCCTTGATCATCCCGGCGGCCTCCAGGACGATGGCGCTGCGGACGTCCTTCTCGTCGGCGATGACCAGCGGGAACGAGGCGTCTTCGATGCGGCGAAGAAGCTCCATGGGCATTTTCAGGTCTCCAAGGCTGTGACACAGACCGAATGCACGAAAAGTGACTCGAGCGTCGCGAAACAGACTTTACGTCTGGATGGCATTCATGCCGTGACTTTTGTCACATGGTGGCGCAATAATACGGGTTCACCATTAATACGCAGGTATCAACAAATGTCGGTTTTTACCTGCTGCCAATGCAGTGTGACCCACCTGAACCGGATCCAGCGCAGCACCTGGATGCGTTTCTTTCCCTGGCTGCGCGCCTACCAGTGCAGCCGCTGCGGCAAGGTTCAGCTGCTGTCGAAGCGGGCGGTCGACGAAGCGCTGGCGGCGCATACCTCGAGGGTTGCGCGCCATTCGGGGGGACGCCCCGCCGATCGAAAATCCCAGGGCCTTGGCGATGCGTCGAAGCGCAGTCCCGACATGAGTTGACGCGCCGGCAGGCGCCGAGGAAAAAGCCCCCAAAGAACCCCTCAAAGGAAAAGCCCGCTTGTCCAATGGACAGCGGGCTTTGCTTTGTGTGGTGGCTCTTCACGGACTCGAACCGCGGACCTGTGGATTATGATTCCATCGCTCTAACCGACTGAGCTAAAGAGCCGAGCCTGCGATTATAGCCCAGGCTTTTCACACAGTTCAACCACCGCGCGAAGCTTGTGCGCCCGGCAGCTTGCCGAGCTCCTCGGACACCAGCCGCACCACCAGCTTGTCGAGCGTCTGCACCGAATAGTTGCCCACGTCGTGCACGGTCTGCGTGCCCGGGCCGCTCGCGGGATCGGCGGCGTTCCGGTAGGTCAGGAACACGAAGCGCCCGCCGGTGTATTGCGCGATCTGGCGCTGGATGTATTCGCCCTGCCTGTCGAGGCCCGAGGCGCCCACGCTCAGCACCTTGATGCCCTTGCCGAGCGCGGCGACCATGCTGTCGTCGTACTGCGGGCCGGGGTAGTCCAGGTGCGGCGGCGCGTCGGCCAGCAGTATCACGAGCCGCGTGGTGTCGTCGCCGCGCCAGCTCATGCGTTGCACCGTCTCGTGCAGGGCCTCGTTCATCGCCTCGGGATAGTCGCCGCCGCCCGCGGCCTGCAGCGCGTCGAGCACGCCCTGGAAGGCATCGAGGTCGTTGGTGAAGTCGTGCCGGCGCACCACGAACTCGTCGTGGATGTCTCGGTAGGCGACGAGGCCGAAGCAGGTGTCGGGCCGGCTCGGCAGGCGCGCGACCTGGCCGGCGATGTCGCGCAGCGTGCTGCGCAGGCGGGCGATCTCGTCGCCCATCGAGCCGGTGGCGTCGATCAGGAACACCAGGTCGAGCTGCGCGCGCGCGGGACGGGCGCCGGGGCGCTCGAGCACCACGTCGACCGCGTTCTTCTGGCCGCGGCGCAGGAACGAGCTCGCCTGGCGGCCGTTCTTGCGCACGGTCACTTCGTAGACCGCGCTCGGCTCGGCATCGAAGGCCCTGGGATGCAGCCAGGCGCGCCCGCCCGCATCGGTGCGGGCCCACATCGCGGCGCCGTTCGCGGCCTGCACGGCGACCTCGGCATCGGGCACCACGTTGCCCTGCGCATCGCGCACCTGCAGCAGGTAGCGCTCGCCGACGTCGCGCTCGCGGTGCGCGACCCGGGTGCGCTGGCGGAAGGCCAGGTACTCGCCGAAGTCGGCGTTGTCGTCGACCATGCCAGCCGTGACGGGCTCGTTCGCGGGGCGTGGGGCGACGGCGATCGGGGCCGGGGCGGGCGGCGGCGGGGCCTCCATGGTCGACGGGCTTGCCAGCCTGGCGCTGGCGTCGGCCATGGGCGCCGTTCTGGACGCGAGGGCTTCCATGGCGGGCGCGGACCGCAGCGCCGGCTTGGCGACAGCTCCCACGACGGGCCGGTGCTGCGCGATCCGGCCGGTGCCCGGCGTCTCGCTGGTCTGGATCGGCCGCGCGCAATGCTTCGCCGATGGCGCCTCGAAGTTCGGCATCGCCGGTTCGATGCGGCGCGCCGGGGTCGCCGCTTCGGTCGCCGGCACGGCCGGGGCCGGCCAGCGCGCGGCGGTGGCGCCGTCGTCGCGGCGGATGGGCGCTTCGGTGGCGCCACAGGCGCCCAGGAACAGCGACGCGCACAACAGCGCGACGAGGGGGCGGCGAAGGCGAGAGGCTCGGATCGGGATCATGAAAGCGGCTCCGTGGAGTGATCGGTGCAGGCTGTTACGGCCCGCCGCCGCCAGCGGGGTTAAGCCGTTGCATCTTTTTTCGGGCCGCGCCAACCCCGCGCCGCGCAGCCATGCGTACAAGTCGGGGTGAGAATCCACCGATGTCCGCGCTGCCCCGCGCCCGTTCCGCCACTGCCAGCCCGGCCGCGCCCGAAGCGACCGGCCGCGACGCCATGCCCGACGATCAGCTGATGCTGGCCTACGCGCGCGGCGACGCCGCCGCCTTCGACGTGCTCTATGCGCGCCACGAGGGCGGTCTGTTCCGCTTCGTGCGGCGGCTGCTGGGCGCGCGGCTCGCGTCGCAGGCCGACGAGGTGTTCCAGGACACCTGGGTGCGGATCATCACGGCGCGCGAGAGCTTCTCGCCGCAGGGCGCGGCCTGGCGCACTTGGGCCTTCACGATCGCGCACAACCTCGCGATGGACCGGCTGCGCGTGAGCGGGCGCGAAGTCGCGCTGGACGGCCACGCGGGCGAGGACGACGAGGCCATTCCGGCGCTCGAGCGCGGCGTGCACGGTGCTTCGGACGACGTGGCCACCCATCCCTCGGCCGAGGAGCTCGCGTTCTGGCGCGCCGCGGGCCGGCGCCTGCTGGCCTGCCTCGACGAGCTGCCCGCCGAGCAGCGCGCGGCCTTCCTGCTGCACCACGAGGACGGCCTGACGGTGGAGGCGCTGTCCGCCAGCCTGCAGATCGGGTTCGAGACGGTGCGCAGCCGGCTGCGCTACGGGCTGCAGAAGCTGCGTGGCTGCATGGAACGCTACCTCGCGGTGCTGGAGGGCGCGCGATGAGCACGGGATTCGACGACGACGAGCTGCGCGACGCGCGCCTGCGCCGCGCGCTCGAGCATGCGCCGGACGCCGGGGCGCTGCCCGATCCGCGCACGCGCGAGGCGATCCGCAAGATGGCGCACAACCTCGCGGCAGCGACGCCGCCGGCCGCCGCGCCCACGGCGCAGCCCTGGCGGCGGCGGCTCTTCGGCGGCGGCGGCCCGCGCGGTCGCATGCCATGGAACGCGGCCTTCGCGACCTTGCTGGTGGTCGGCTTCGTCACCGTGCTGTGGCGGCAGGAGCCGGTGCCCGATGCGCGGCTCGATGGCGAGGCGCGCGTGGGTGGCGCGGCGGTGGAAGCGCCGCCGGCGCCCCCTCCCGCGCATGCCCCCGCGCCCGTCGAGCCTGCCGCTTCCGTCGCCGCCCCAAGCCCGGCGCCCGAGGCACCGACCGCCGACGCGGTGCGCAAGCAGGCCGAATCGGCCGTGGCGCCTCGGCGTGCGCCGACGCCCTTGCCCGAGAAGCGGCGCGCACCGGACGAGCCGGCGGCCAAGCCGCGCGAACCGGCCGCCGAGACCGCTCCGCTGGCGGCCGAATCGTTCCGCAAGAGCGAGAGCGAACGCGCCGCCGTCCGTCGCGATGCCGATGACGCGGCCGGCGCCCTCGCGCGGCCCGCGCCTCCGCCGCCCCTGGCGTACGCGCCGGCGCCGCAGGCCGAACTCGCTGCGCCTTCGGCGGCGCCGCGAGCACGCCTGGCGGCCGCGCCGAACGCCGCGTCGAGCGCCACGCCTTTTGCCGTGCTGGAGCGCTGGACCACCTGGTCCACGACGGACGACCCCGCCAGCGGCCACGCCCGCGATGCCATCGAGGCCTTCCCCGCGCTGCTGGGCGCGGTCGCGCGTTCGGCCACCGCGCCCGATGCGCCGCTGGCCGCGCCGGTCGAGACGCGCATCGCGCTCCATCGCGGCCGCAGCCTGGTCGCGGTGCTCGAGATCGCGGGCGACCAGGTGCGCTGGTCGCCGCAGCCCGGCGGCGCGGCCTTCGTCGGCACGCCGCCCGCGCAGGCGCTCGCCTCGCTGCGCGCCGCGCTCGAGCGCGCACGCGAAACGGCTTCGACGCCGCGGCGTTGAAAGCGTCGGGCTTCGGGGCAAAAAAAGCGGGCCGTCCGGCCCGCCCGCCCTCAGGCGTTCTTGAAGTCCGGCTGGCGCTTGGTCAGGAAGGCGTCCATGCCTTCCTTCTGGTCCTGCGTCGCGAACAGCGCATGGAACAGCCGGCGCTCGAACATCACGCCGTCGCTCAGGCCGCTCTCGAAGGCGCGGTTGACCGACTCCTTGGCCGCGATCACCGAGATCTGCGAGAAGCCGCAGATCACCAGCGCGGCGCCCAGCGCCTCGTCGGCCAGCTTCTCGAACGGCACCACGCGGCTCACGAGGCCCGCGCGCTCGGCTTCGGCGGCGTCCATCATGCGGGCGGTCAGCACCATGTCCATGGCCTTGCTCTTGCCCACCGCGCGCGGCAGGCGCTGCGTGCCGCCGGCGCCGGGGATCACGCCGATCTTGATCTCGGGCTGGCCGAACTTGGCGTTGTCGGCCGCGATGATGAAGTCGCACATCATCGCGAGCTCGCAGCCGCCGCCGAGCGCGAAGCCGGCCACGGCGCCGATCACCGGCTTGCGGATCGAGCGGATGGTCTCCCAGTTGCGCGTGATGTAGTCGCCCTTGTAGGTGTCGATGAAGCTGTACTTGGCCATCGCCGCGATGTCGGCGCCGGCCGCGAAGGCGCGCTCGCTGCCGGTGAGGATGATGCAGCCGATGGCGTCGTCGGCGTCGAAGGCCTTCAGGGCCTGGCCCAGCTCGGTCATCAGCGCGTCATTGAGCGCGTTGAGCGCCTTCGGTCGGTTGAGGGTGATGATGCCGACCTTGCCAGCTTCGGTCCGCACTTCGATGTTCTCGTAGCTCATGGTGTCTCCGGGGAAGGGAAGAAAAACGCGCTTCACTATACCCACCGTGCCGTGCGCCACCGTGGCACGGGGCTGCTGGCCGGTGCCTTCGCCCTTCCCGCTTCATGGCTTTATTGAGAATTGTTCTCAACTAGAATCCGCGGCCATGGAGTTCCCGATGCAAGAACATGCCGTGTTGCTGCGGGCCTATGCCCGCGTGCAGGAACGCTGCTCGCAGCTGCTGGCCGAGCAGGCCGCGCTGGTGGAGCGGCTGGAGGCGCAGATCGTGCGCCTGCGTGGCGCGCTGGTGGCGCGCGATTCGGCGATGGCGATGGTGCGCGAGGAGCTGGCCGCGCGCGCGGCCGTCGGCGCGGCCCTGCCCAAGCGGCTGCATGCGCTGCTCGCGCCGGGCGCCGCGCGCCGCCTGGCCGTTCCGGTGCAGGCACCGGTGCCCGCCGACCTGCGCGAGAAGGCCGTGCTCTGCGTGGGCGGCGACGAGCGCACGCCCTCGCTCGCGCGCCAATTGGTCGAGATCGCCGGCGGCCGCTTCCTGCACCTCGAAGGCACGGACGGCACCGACGATCCCGCGTTCGAGGCCAGCCTGCGCGCGGCCGACCTCGTCATCTGCCAGACCGGCTGCCTGAGCCACGATGCCTGCTGGCGCGTGCAGGACCATTGCCGCCGCACCGGCAAGCCCTGCGTGATGGTGGGCGAGCCGCAGCCCATCCATTTCGTGCGCCGCGAGACGGCCGAGGAGGCCGCGGCCGAACGGGCCTTGCCCGCGGGCTAAGCCTTCGTCGCCGCGATCGCCACCGGCGCCAGCCACTTCGAGACCCGGCCCGTGTCCTGCGCGAGCAGGCGCCAGGTCGTGACGCCCGTGGGCAGCACCAGCGGCAGCTTCACCAGCTTGCGGTCGCGCGCGACCAGCGCGGTGCAGCGCTTGCCCGCGCCGAGGTAGAGCGCGAGATCGTCGAGCCGGCCGATGCGCCAGCCCTGCGCGCTCTTGCGTCCCGCGGCCGGCAGCTCGATGCCGATCCATTCGTCGCCGGCCGCGAAGCCGGCCTTCTCGGCCGCGCCGCCGCGCAGCACCACCTTGACCTGCACGCTGCCGCCGCTTTCCGCCACGCGCAGGCCCAGCGTCTGCGCGGGCTGCGAGGGATCGTCGAGCGTGGCCACGCCGTGCAGGCGCAGCAGCTCGGACAGCGGCAGCTCGGCGGTCGAATGCACCCAGGCCGCGAGCTCGGCCGCATACGAGCGGCCACCGGCGGCCTCGAGCGCGGCCGCGATATCGGCCTCGCTCACCGGCCCGCCGCCGCTCGCGTTCCACAGGTGGCGCATCGCGTCATCGAGCGTGCCGCGGCCTTCGGCGCGCAGCTTGAGGTCGAGGCACAGCGCGACCAGCGCGCCCTTGGTGTAGTAGCTGACCGTGCCGTTGGGCGTCTGCTCGTCCTGCCGGTAGTACTTGACCCAGGCATCGAAGCTCGCGTCGGCCACCGACTGCACCTGGCGCCCCGGCGTCTGCTGCACCTGGTTGATGGTCTTGTTGACCAGCCGCAGGTAGGCCGCGTCGTCGATCAGTCCGGCGCGGCGCAGCAGCAGGTCGTCGTAGTAGCTGGTGAAGCCCTCGAAGAACCACAGCAGCTTCGTGTAGTTCTCGCGGCCGTAGTCGTAGCGCGCGAACTCGGCGGGCCGCAGCCGCTTCACGTTCCAGGTGTGGAAGTACTCGTGGCTGATCAGGCCCAGCAGCGTGACGTAGCCGTCTGCGGCCTTCTTCATGCCGAGCTGCGGCAGGTCGCGGCGGTTGCAGATCAGCGCCGTCGAATGGCGATGCTCGAGGCCGCCGTAGCCGTCGTCGACCGCGTTGAGCATGAACACATAGCGGTCGATCGGCGGCTTCGCTCCGCCGCGCTTGCCGACCTTGTCGCCGTGCCAGAAGCGCATCTCGGCTTCGCAGATGGCCTTCGTGTCGGCCAGCAGCCGCTCGCCGTCGAACGAGGCCGCGGCGCCCGCGACCACGAAGCGGTGCGGCACGCCGCCGGCCTCGAACTCGCCGCTCCAGAAGGCGCCGAGCTCGACCGGGCTGTCGGCCAGCTCGTCGTAGTCGGCCGCGAGGTAGCGGCCGAAGCCGTGGCGGTCGGTCTTCAGCGGCGGCAGCGCGGTGGCGCAGGACCAGGGCGCGGCGCCCTCGGGCAGCGCCGAGGCGGCGGGTGCGACGATCTCGAGCGCATGCGGCGCATCGGTCTGGCCCTCGACCCGCAGGCACAGGCTGGTGCCGTTGAAGAAGCCGCGCTCGGCGTCGAGCCAGGCGGTGCGCACCGAGTTGTCGTAGGCGCAGACCTTGTAGCGCAGCACCAGCGGCTGGCCGGCCGTGCATTCGACGCGCCAGCTGCACTTGTCGAGCTGCGTCAGCACCGGTGCCTTGCGCCGTCCCTGCGAGGCCTGCAGCCCCTGCAGGTTCTTGGCGAACTCGCGAACGAGGTAGCTGCCCGGGATCCACACCGGCAAGGTCAGCTGCTGCTCGGCCGCGGGGCGATCGATGGTGAGCGTGACCTCGAACAGGCGCGCATGCAGGTCGGCGCATTCCACGCGGTAGTGCACGCCGGGCGCGGCCACGGCCGCGGGCGCCGCGGCCGCGCGCCGCGAGGGGGACTTCGTCGCCATCAGCTGGCGGAGGCGGCGAGTTGCTTCTCGACCTGCTCGGCGGGCACGGCGCCCGGGGTGCGGGTGCCGTTGCTGTAGATCAGGGTCGGCGTGCCGGTGATGTTGTAGCGGCGGCCGAATTCGACGTTGCGCTGCAGCGCGGTCACGTCGCAGCTGCCGGGAGCGGTGGCCGGCCGGGTGCCCGATTCCATCCAGTCGCTCCAGGCCTTGCCCTTGTCCTTGCTGCACCAGATGTCGCGCGACTTGACGGTCGAATCGGGACCCAGCACCGGATAGAGGAACAGGTAGACGGTGACGTTGTCGACCGACTTCATGTCCTTCTCGAAGCGCTTGCAGTAGCCGCAGTTCGGATCCTCGAAGACCGCGAGCTTGCGCTTGCCGTTGCCGCGCACGATCTTGATCGCGTCCTTCACGGGCAGCTTGTCGAAGGCCACCTCCGACAGCTTCGCCACGCGTTCCTCGGTGAGGTTGCGGCGCGCGTTCACGTCGATCATGTTGCCCTCGAGCAGGTAGTTGCCCTGCTCGTCGGTGTAGTAGATCTGCGCGCCGTTGACGCGCACTTCGTAGAGGCCGGGCATCGGCGTCTTGGTGATTTCCTCGATGGCCGGGAACTGCGGGATGCGTTCCTTGAGGTTCTTGCGGATCTCGGCTTCGCCGGCATGGGCGCCGAAGGCCGCGAGGATCGCGAGCGACGCGAAGGCGGCGGGAAGCAGGTGGCGTGCGAGTGTCTTCATGGGTTCGAGGGAGTCGTTGTTCGGATCGTGCGGCGTCAGGCTTTCAGGCCCATGGCCTGCCGCGTGACCCAGTGCTTGACCAGGCGCGTGCGGTCGAAACCGCGCATGCCCCAGTTGCGCAGCGCGGGCAGCGGGCCCAAGCCGTGCGAGAAGAGTTGCTGCAGCCCGTCGGTGGCCAGGCTCATCTGCAGCACCTCGGTGCGGCGCGCGCGTTCGTAGCGGCGCAGCAGGCGCGGATCGCCCACGCTGCGCCAGTAGTCGCGCTCCTTGATGACGGCGGCCAGCGCGGCCGCGTCGGCCAGGCCGAGGTTCAGGCCCTGGCCCGCGAGCGGATGCACGGTGTGGGCTGCGTCGCCGGCCAATGCCCAGGTGCGCGGCGGCTGGCCGCTGGTTTGCGCCGCAGTCTGTGCGGAGGCAGGCAGGGTGCCGGTCCAGCGGTCGGCGATGGCGCGAGCCAGCGGCCAGGCGGCGCGCTCGCTCGCCAGCCGCAGCGCGCCGAAGGCCTGGTGGCTGGCCTCGGTCACGGCGGCATTGAATTCCTCGGCCGATTGCGCGAGCAGCGCCGGCGCGCGCAGCTGGTCGACCGACCACACCAGCGCCAGCCGGCGGCCGTGCACGCCGTCGAGCGGCAGCAGCGCGAACACCTCGCCCTTGTCGTTGAACCACTGGCGCGCCGTGCCCTCGTGCGACTGCTCGGCCTCGAGCCGTGCCGCGATCGCATGCTGCGGATAGCGCGTGACCGCGTAGCTCACGCCGAGCGCTTCGCGCGTGGCGCTGGCCTTGCCTTCGCAGACGACGGTGAGCGGCGCGGCGACCGGTTCGCTCACCACCTCGATCTGGGGCTGGAAGCGCACCGCGTCGGCCAGCTGCTTCTCGAGCGCCGGCACGTCGACGATCCAGGCCAGCGCCTCGACCTTCTGGCGTGCGGCGCTGAACTGCACGCGGCCACCCTCGTCGCCGTCGACCACCATCTCGCGCACCGGCGTGGCGCTGATGCCCTCGGGCCAGGCGCGCAGCGAGACCAGCAGTTCGCGCGAGGCGGCGTTGAGCGCATAGGCGCGGACGTCTTCCCGCTCGGCGGCGGCGGGCGGCGCCACCAGCGCCACGCGCACGCGTTCGCGCGCGAGCAGCAGGGCCAGCGTGCGGCCGACGATGCCGGCGCCGCGGATACAGACTTCGGGGGGGAGGGCCATCGCGGCATTGTAGGAGGAGGCTCCCGCGGCCGACCCCGTGGGGAAACCGGCCATTGGGGGTATGCCCGGAGCGAGGACAATCGAGCCCCCATCCGAGGAGCCCCCGTGACAGATTTCGATCTCCAGGCCACCATCGCGCGCCTGTTCGTGTACCCCGTCAAGTCGTGCGCCGGCGTCGAGCTGCCCGAAGCGCTGCTGACCGAGACCGGCCTCGAGTTCGACCGGGCCTGGATGGTGGTCGACGAAGAGGGCGAGTTCGTCACGCAGCGGCAGCTGCCGCGCATGGCGTTGATCAAGCCGCAGATGAAGCACACCGAGGTGGTGCTGCGCGCGCCCGGCATGCTGGCGCTGCACCTGGCCTTCGACCGGGTCGAGCAGCCGATGCGGGTGCGGGTCTGGAAGGACGAGGTCGATGCCTACGACATGGGCGACATCGCGGCCCAGTGGTTCAGCGACTTCCTCTCCGAGCCCGGCAAGCCGCGGAAGCTGCGGCTGGTGCGCTTCGATCCCGAGGTGAAGCGGCTGTCGAGCCTCAAGTGGACCGGCGGCATCGAGGCCCAGACCCAGTTCGCCGATGGCTATGCGCTGCTGGTGGCCAGCGAGGGCTCGCTGGCCGAGCTCAACGAGCGGCTGGCGCGCGACGGCCATGGCCCGGTGGGCATCGAGCGCTTCCGGCCCAACATCGTGCTGGCCGGCATCGAGTCGCACGACGAGGACCGCGTCGAGATGCTGCACGTGGCCAGCGGCGCCGACGGTTCGGCGGACGGCGCGCAGCTGCAGCCGGTCAAGCCCTGCTCCCGCTGCCCCATTCCCGACATCGACCCGGCCACCGCGCTCAGCAGCCCCGAGGTCAACGACACGCTGCGCACCTACCGCGCCGACCCGCGCGTCGACGGCGGCATCACCTTCGGCATGAACTGCATCGTGATCCAGGGCGTGGAGCAGATGCTCAAGGTCGGGCAGCCGGTGGGAGCGAACTACAAGTTCGAATGAACGGCTAGAAGGTCACGCCCGCGCACAGGATGATGTTCGCGTAGGGCGTGCATTCGCCCGTGCGCACGACTGCCTTGGCGCGCGCGCTCAGGCGTTTCAGTTCCTCGTGCGACACCGTTTCGGGCACGACCGCGAGCTGTCCCGCGCACCATTCGGGCAGTTCGCCCGTGGCGCGGCCCTCGACCGCCTCGCGCGCGAGCAGCGCGCGCTCGACCTGCAGTTCGCTCAGCACCGCCTTCAGCACCTCGGCCACGCGCGGCACGCCGGGCGTGAGCGCGAGGTCGATGCGGCGCGGGCCGTCGGGAATGGGCAGGCCGGCGTCGCCGATCACGAGCATGTCGCCATGGCCCATGGTGGCGATGACCTGGGACAGTTCGGAGTGCAGCAGGGCGGTACGTTTCACAGCGGAATCCAGTCGGGGGGCAGGGGGCTGCGCAGCACGGCCTCGCGCTGCGGGATGGAAGGCTGGGCGCCGGGCTGCTGGATGCACAGCGCGGCGGCGCGGATGCCCAGGCGCACGGCCTCGTCGAAGGACTGGCCCTCGCCGAGCGCGGTGGCGAGCGCGCCGAGGAAGGTGTCGCCGGCGGCCGTGGTGTCGACCGCCTGCACCACCAGCGCCGGATGGTGGCGCGCGCCGTCGGCATCGACCGCCACCGCGCCGCGCGCGCCGAGCGTGACCACCACGCGCGCGATGCCGCGCGCGCGCATCGCCTGCCCGGCGGCCGCGGCCTCCTGCGGGCTGTCGGCGCCCAGGCCGCTGAGCGTGCGCGCCTCGATCTCGTTGACCACCAGCGTGTCGATCTTCGGCCACAGGGGCTCGGCGATGGCCTGCACCGGCGAGGGATTGAGCAGCACCTTGCAGCCGGCCTCGTGCGCCACCGCGATCGCGCGCTCGACCTGCGCCATCGGGGTCTCGAACTGGGTCACGAGGAAGGCCGCGCCCGCGAGCCGGGTGCGCAGGTCCGCCGCGTCGAGGTCGACGCCGGCATTCGCGCCCGCGATCATCACGATGCGGTTCTGGCCGCTGTCCTCGACCATGATCAGCGCGGTGCCTGTCGGCTCGGCGGCATCGGTGCGCAGGGCCTCGGTGTCGATGCCGTCGCGTTCGAGCGCCTGGCGCAGCGCGCGGCCGTGGTCGTCGTCGCCCACGCAGCCGATCATGCGCACCTGCGCGCCCTCGCGCGCGCAGCTCACGGCCTGGTTGGCGCCCTTGCCGCCGGGGATGGTGGCGAAGGAGCGGCCCAGCAGGGTCTCGCCCGCGGCGGGCGCATGCGGCACGCGCAGCACCAGGTCCATGTTGAGGCTGCCGAGCACCACGATGCGCGGTGCCGCGGGGCGGGAGGAAGACGTCGGGCTCACGGGGTGCGGGACTTTCGGGTGTCGGCGGAAGAGGGGACGGATACCGGTGCCGCCGCGGGCGCTCCGGAATAGCGCGCGGTCGAGGCGCGCACGTGCAGCTCGGGCTGCAGCACCACCTTGCGCGCATCGCGGCGGCGGCCGCCCACGCGCTCGAGCAGCATGTCGACCGCCAGCGCGCCGATGCGCTCCTTGGGCTGGGCCACGGTGGTGAGCGGCGGGCTGGTGTAGGCCGAGAGTTCGATGTCGTCGAAGCCGACGATCGAGAGCTCGTCGGGCACCCGCACGCCGCTCTCGTGCGCGGCGCGCAGCGCGCCGATCGCCATCAGGTCGTTGCAGACGAAGACCGCCGAGGGAATGTCGTTGGTGCCGGCGCGCAGGATGGCGTGCATCGCCTCGTAGCCGCCCTGGCTGGTGAAGCCGCCGCGCCACAGCAGCGCGTCGGCGTCGCCGGTGCCGTGGCCGCTCTCGGCCAGCGCCATGCGCCAGCCCGCGATGCGCTGTTCGCTCGGCGACACGCCCTGCGGCCCGCCGATGCAGGCGATGCGGCGGTGGCCCAGCGACAGCAGATGGCGCACCGCGAGCAGGCCGCCCTGCATGTGGGCGGTCTCGACCAGGTCGCAGTGCGGATCGGCGATCTCGCGGTCGAGCAGCACGGTCGGCACCTTGAGGCCGTTGAGCTGCCGGGCCAGCGTGTCGTCGTCGCCGGTCGACACCACGATCAGCCCGTCGATGCGACGCTCGGCCAGCACCTGCAGGTACACGCTCTGGCGGTGCGGCTCGTCGTCGGTGTTGCACAGCACCAGCGTGTAGCCGGCGCCGAAGCAGCGGTCCTCGATGATGCGCACGATCTCGGCGAAGTAGGGGTTCGAGCTGTTCGGGATCAGCATCCCGAGCGTCGAGGTGGTGTTGCTCTTGAGGCTGCGCGCCATCGCGTTGGGCACGTAGCCGAGTTCGCGGATCGCGAGCTCGACGCGCTCGCGGCCCTTGGCGCTGACGTGGCGCGTGTCGTTGACCACGTGCGAGACGGTGGTGACCGACACGCCCGCGCGCAGTGCGACGTCCTTGATGGTGGCCATGGCCTGGGTGTTCCTGTTGCGGGTGCTGCTTCGTGGGGAGGGGAGCGTCAGGCCAGCCGGCGGTCGGCGCGGCGCTGGCGCAGGGTGTCGATGATCACCGCAACCACGATCACCGCGCCGGTGATGATGCGCTTGCTCGGCTCGCTGGCGCCGACCTGCGCCAGGCCGGCCTCGAGCACCGCGATGATCAGCACGCCGAAGAAGGTGTTGACCACCGAGCCGCGCCCGCCCATCAGGCTGGTGCCGCCGATCACCACCGCGGCGATCACCTGCAGCTCGATGCCCACGCCCGAGTTCGGATCGGCCGCCTCGAGGCGCGCCGACTGCATCAGCCCCGCCAGGCCGGCCAGCAGGCCCGTGACCGCGAACACCACGATGCGGATCGGCCGCGGGTCGATGCCCGCGAGGCGCATCGCCTCCTCGTTGGTGCCGATGCCCACCACGTAGCGGCCGAACACGGTGCGCGACAGCACCAGCTGGCCCACGATCACCAGCACCACCGCGAGCACGAAGGCCGCCGAGATGCCGCCGATCCACGGCGCCGCCAGGCCCGAGATGGCGTCGCCCACGTACTGGGTGCGCGAGTCGGTCACGAGGTAGGCGCCGCCGCGTACGGCCTCGAGCATGCCGAGCGAGACGATGAAGCTCGGCAGCCGCCAGGCCACCGACACGGCGCCGGTGATCGCGCCGCAGATCAGGCCCGTGGCCAGGCCCAGCAGCGCGGCCAGCGGCACCGGCAGGTGCCATTGCAGGATGGCGGCGGCGGCCACCGCCGCGCTGAGCGCCAGCACCGAGCCCACCGAGAGGTCGATGCCCGCGATGATCAGCACGAAGGTCATGCCCACGGCCATCACGGCCAGCGCGGGGATCTCGTTGGCGATGGTGACGAAGGTCTCCACCGTGAGGAAGTATTCGCTGAGGCTGCCGAACAGCCCGATCATGCCGAGCAGCACCACGGCCAGGCCGATGTAGGTGCCGAGCTGGCCCTTGAGGGAGCCGGCGCCGGCGGCGGGGGGAGCGGAAGCGGTGGTGGTCGTCATGGGGCGAAGGAGGATGAGGCTCAGGCGGCGGCCGCGAGAGCGTGGGCGGTGGGGGCTGCGGAGGTGGCGCGGCCGGTGTCGCCGAAGGCCGCGGCCAGGATCGACTGCTGGTCCCAGGCGCCGCGCTCGAACACCGCCACCAGGCGGCCGGCGTGCATCACGCCGATGCGGTCGCACATGGCCATGAGTTCGCGCAGGTCGCTCGACACCATCAGCAGCGCCTTGCCGGCCTCGGCCATGCGGTCGAGCTCGGCATAGAGGTCGGCGCGCGCGCCCACGTCGACGCCGCGCGTCGGCTCGTCGAGCAGCAGCACCTTGCATTCGCGGTGCAGCCAGCGCGCGAACACCACCTTCTGCTGGTTGCCGCCGCTGAGCGTGGCCACGCTCTGCTCCTCGCTGCGCGAGCGGATGCGCAGCGTCTGCACCAGCCGGCGCGCGATGCCGCGCTCGGCGGCCGCGCGCAGCCAGCCCAGGCGCGAGACCGCGCCGAGGTCGCTGAGCGTGGCGTTGACGCGGATCGATTGCGTCATCAGCAGGCCCTGCGACTTGCGGTCTTCGGTGACCAGGCCGATGCCGGCACGGATCGCCTGCATCGGCGAGCGCCAGCGGCCCGCGGCCGGTTGCTGCGCTCCGGGCCAGTGGAGTTCGATCGTGCCGCGCTCGGCCTTGTCGGCGCCGAACAGCAGCCGCACGAGCTCGGTGCGGCCCGAGCCCACGAGCCCGGCGATGCCCATCACCTCGCCCGCGCGCAGTTGCAGGTCGACATCGCGCACCGCGCTGCCGCGGCCGATGCCGTGCGCGCTCAGCATCGGCGCGCCGGCCACGCGGCGCGGGCGGCCATCGTGCTCGTGCACCGCGCGGCCGACCATGCGCTCGACCAGTTCGGATTCGCGCACGCCGGCCATCGGCCGCACGTCGACCAGCCGGCCGTCGCGCAGCACCGCCACGCGGTCGGCGATGCGCTGCAGCTCCTCGAGCCGGTGCGAGACGTAGACGATGCCCACGCCGCGCGCCTTCAGCAGCGCGATCTGCTCGAACAGATGCTCGGTCTCGCGCGGCGTCAACATCGCGGTCGGCTCGTCGAGGATCAGCACGCGGGTGTCGTCGAGCAGGTTGCGCGCGATCTCCACCATCTGCTGCTGGCCGATGCCCAGGCGCGAGACCGGCACGGCCGGATCGATGTGCGAGAGGCCGATCTTGGCCAGCTGCAGCCGCGCGGCCGCGTGCAGCTCGGTGCGCTGCAGCCAGCCCATGCGCTGCGGCAGCCGGTCGAGCAGCAGGTTCTCGGCCACCGTGAGCGTGGGCACCAGCCCGAGTTCCTGCATCACCATGCGCACGCCGTGCGCCTCGGCGTCGCGGCGCGAGCCCGGCTGGAACGGCGCGCCGCCCAGCAGCATCGTGCCGCGCGTCGGCGTGACGAGGCCGCAGACGATCTTGGAGAGGGTGCTCTTGCCGGCACCGTTCTCTCCGGTCAGCGCGAGCACCTCGCCGGCCTCCAGCGTGAGGCTCACGCCGTCGAGCACCGGCGCGGCGTAGTCCTTGCCGATGTCGTGGAGCGCGAAGAGCGGCGTGGCGGGGGTTGCGGACATGGGCGCCGGCAAGGGTGGTTTCTCGAGGTGTGTGACAGCGGTGAAAGAGGCGCGGTGCTTACTTCTTCGAGTCCTTGGTCACCAGCACCACGTCGGTCTTGATCTCGGCCGGCATGTCGGCTTGGCTCTTCTTGTCGGCGATCGCCTTCAGCGCGGTCTCGATGCCGAACACGGCCTGCTTGTCGGCGAACTGGTCGGCCGTGGCGAGCACGCGGCCGTCGGCCAGCATCGGCTTGATGGCACCGATGTTGTCGTAGCCCACCACCTGCACCTTGCCGGTCTTGCCCGCGGCCTTCACCGCCGCCACCGCGCCCAGCGCCATGCTGTCGTTGCCGGCCAGCAGGGCCTTGAGGTCGGGGTTCTCGCGCATCATGCCGGCGGCCACCGTGTTGCCCTTGTCGATTTCCCACTGGCCCGACTGCACGCCGGTCACGGTCATGCCGGCGGCCTTCATCGCGTCCTGGTAGCCGAGCGTGCGTTGCTGCGCATTGAAGGTGGTCGACACGCCTTCGATGATCCCGACCTTGTCGCCCGACTTCAGGCTCTTGGCCAGGTAGTCACCCACCAGCTTGGCACCGGCGCGGTTGTCGGGGCCGACGAAGGGCACCTGGATGTTCTTCTCCTTCAGCGCGGCCGCGTCGAGGCGGTTGTCGATGTTGACCACCAGGATGCCCTTGTCGATGGCGGCCTTGACCACCGGCACCAGCGCCTTCGAATCGGCCGGCGCGATCACCAGCGCATTGACCTTCTGCGCCACCATCTGCTCGACCATCTTGATCTGCGCGGCGGTGTCGGTCTCGTCCTTGATGCCGTTGGTCACCAGCGTGTACTTGCCCGAATTCGCCTTCTGGTGCGCCTTGGCCCCGTCTTCCATGGTGCGGAAGAACTCGTTGGCCAGCGACTTCATCACCAGCGCGACCTTGGGCTTGTCCTGCGCGAGCGCCGGCGAGGCGGCGAAGGTGCCCAGCAGGGCGAGGGCGGCGGCGGTCTGCACGGTACGGCGGGTGAACTTCATGGTGCGTGTCTCCTGAGGTGTGTTGGAACGAACGATGACCGATCTGGCGGCCCGGCGCCGATGGTACTGGACGAAAACGTTTGCGCAAACGTTTGCTTATGGGGTTTTCATCGGGTTTTACCCTGACCCGCCGGCCCTGTTTAGCCGCCTGCCCGAACCGCCGGGCGGGGCGCCTCGCCTAAAATCGCCGGTTCACCTGAGGACCCCCCATGAGCTTGAAGTGCGGCATCGTCGGCCTGCCCAACGTCGGTAAATCCACCCTTTTCAATGCGCTGACCAAGGCCGGCATCGCAGCGGAAAACTATCCCTTCTGCACCATCGAGCCCAACGTGGGCATCGTCGAGGTGCCCGATCCGCGGCTCGCCCAGCTCGCCGACATCGTCAAGCCCGAGCGCGTGGTGCCCGCCATCGTCGAGTTCGTGGACATCGCGGGCCTCGTGGCCGGCGCCAGCACGGGCGAAGGCCTGGGCAACAAGTTCCTGGCCCACATCCGCGAGACCGACGCCACGGTGAACGTGGTGCGCTGCTTCGACGACGACAACGTGGTGCACGTGGCCGGCAAGGTCGACCCGATCTCCGACATCGAGGTGATCCAGACCGAGCTGTGCCTGGCCGACCTGTCGACGGTCGAGAAGGCGCTGCAGCGCCACACCAAGGTGGCCCGCTCGGGCGACAAGGACGCGCAGAAGCTGGTCGGCCTGCTCGAGCGCTGCCAGGCCGCGCTCAACGAGAACAAGCCCGTGCGCGCGCTCGAGTTCACCAAGGAAGAGCTGCCGCTGGTCAAGAGCTTCACGCTGATCACCGCCAAGCCCGCGATGTTCGTGGGCAACGTGGCGGAGGACGGCTTCGAGAACAACCCCTACCTCGACCGCCTGCGCGAGTACGCCGCCAGGCAGAACGCGCCCGTGGTGGCGATCTGCGCCAAGATCGAGGCCGACCTGTCCGAGATGGACGACGAGGACAAGAAGATGTTCCTGGCCGAGATCGGCCAGGACGAGCCGGGCCTCAACCGCCTGATCCGCGCCGCCTTCAAGCTGCTGGGCCTGCAGACCTACTTCACCGCCGGCGTGAAGGAAGTGCGCGCCTGGACCATCCATGTCGGCGACACCGGCCCGCAGGCGGCCGGCGTGATCCACACCGATTTCGAGAAGGGCTACATCCGCGCCCAGACCATCGGCTTCGACGACTACATCGCCTTCAAGGGCGAGCAGGGCGCGAAGGACGCGGGCAAGATGCGCTCGGAAGGCAAGGAATACGTCGTCAAGGATGGCGACGTGATGAACTTCCTCTTCAGTTCCTGAGAAGAAGCCGCAGCAGCGGCAGCTTCGGCATCGGGGCCGGCCGGCCCCGGTGCCCGCGGGCCGGGATGCCGGGCCGCCGCGTCGCGGGTCCGACCCCGTCGATGCCTCTCCCGCTTCGCGCCTGCCAGCGCATCGGGCCGATTCCCTTCTTGTTGCAAAACCGGTTCGACCGGCGAGCGTGATTTGTTTCTCGGAAATTTGGATGTCTCCGAATTGATCGGGAAATCATGAAATTCCGCTTGTGTATTATTCCGGGCGATTTTTCGTCTTGCCGGATGGATTTCCTTTGAAATCCGTCGATTTCTGATTGAAATCGAAATCAAATTATCCAATTGTTTTTAAATTGGATTGATTTGAAATTCGCGGGGCTCCAGCCAGCGTGGCTGCGAGATTTCCCGCTTGGCAAGCCGGTCGAACAAGCATCCGGGAATAAAAAAGGGGGAATTCAATGAATCGAATCGCCGTGCGGTGGCTGGCCGCATGTCTCATGGCCGCGGGTTTTCAAATGGCCGCCGCGGCGCCGGCGGCGTCGGATGCGGTGTCCGACGAATTGCTCGGCGTCGCGGCCGAAGTGCTTCGGAAAACCGACACCGACCGGGTGAGCGAACTCTGGGATTCGGGCTCCAACGTGCTGAAGGCCCGCATGAACAAGACCGCCTTCATGCAGGCCACGAGAAAGGCGCGGCAGTCGATGGGACCGGTGGCCAGCCGCGACTGGTCGAGCGTGACGCGTCTCAAGTACCGCAAGGACAACGAGGACGGCTTTCCCGCGGGTCTCTATGCCAATGTCGTGTTCTCCACCGAGCTGGACAGCGGCAGGAAGGCCTCCGAAAGAATCAGCTTCGCGATGGAGAACAACCACTGGATCTTCACGGGGTATGCGATCGCGCGCGAGGCGCCGGACATGTACACGATGCCGGCCAAGCCCGCGATCCGGCCATCGCAGCCACCAGTGCCCACCGTACCTTCGGCGCCTTCCATGCCTTCGGCGTCAAGTGCCGCCGTTGCCGAGGTCGAAGCCGCCGTGCGCGGCTGGGCCTCGGCCTGGTCGGCCCAGGACATGGATCGCTACCTGGCGGCCTATGCGCCGGAGTTCACGCCGGCCCGCGGCCAGAGCCGCGGCAAATGGGAAGAAGAGCGCCGTGTCCGCATCACCGGCAAGTCGAGCATCGGCGTCACCCTCGAAGACCTGGTGATCAGCATCAACGACCGGACCGCGACGGCCCGGTTCCGGCAGAACTACCGCGCGGACAAGCTCAAGGAAGTGAGCCGCAAGGTGCTGGAGCTGCAACGCTCGGGCAACCAGTGGCTGATCCGCAAGGAAAGCACCGGCGGCTGACATCGGCGCGCACGGCCATGGCCTCGAACTTCAACGACGAGCTCTTCGCCCGGGTCGTGCTTGCCTCGATCCAGGCGAGCGAATGGATCATGCGCAGGGACGGCGTGCTCCCGCCACTGGGCATCGCGTTCCTCGGCGAGGCCGTCGACGGCCAGGTGGTCAATCCGCTCGAAGAGGAGGGGGCGCAAGATCTCGATGGCGAGCGGCTGCGGGAGCGCGTGCATCGGCGTCTTTGCGCCATCGCCGGCCGGCGCGACGATGTCGTCGCCGTCTCGACCCTCCTGTACCGGCGGGACCGGGGACGGGTCCATGTCCAGGTCGAGTTTCCCGGCGCGATGCTGCAGCCGCTGGCCTTTCCCGTGGCGAGGGTGAATGGCGTGTGGACCGTCTCGGACAGCTGGGAGCCGTTCCCTCACCGCATCGCGGCGTCCGTCCTTGCGCGCTGATCTCAGCGCGCCGCCTGCTGCTTGCCCCACACCACCGTGTTGTCCACCGCGTAGGCCGCGCACACCACCTTGCGTTGCGTGCAGCCCTTGAGATGCTCGGTCAGCGCGGCCGAGCTGGTGGCGGTGCCGAAGCGGCTGTCGCTGGTGATCAGGAAGGCGCGCGGCCGCGCCTGCAGCAGGAACTGGCGGTAGGCGACGCGGATCTGCCGCGGATCGGCGCCGACCACCGGCAGCGCGGCTTCGTCGGCGATGTCGGCATGGCCAGAGGGCACGGGCTCGCCGTTCGACTGCAGCACCACGCCCACGGTCTTGAGCAGCTCGCGCCAGGTCTCGCGCTCGGCCATCACGCGCTGCGGCAGTTCCATCACCCATTGCGCCGGATAGGCGAAGCCCAGGTTCGAGCCGCCGGGCGAGACGCGGTCGGTGACGCCGATCAGCCGGCCGTCGGTGTCGAAGAGGCCGCCGCCGCTCGAGCCCGAGGACACGGGCGCCGAGGTCTGGACGATCGGCAACTGCCCCGGCGCGCGCGGCCGCAGCGCCGAGATCAGGCCCTCGCTGAGCGTGCGCTCGAGGCCGTGCGGGCTGCCGATGGCGAACACGCGCTGGCCCACGCGCAGGCTGTCGGCCGGCGCGATCTCGACGGCATGCAATTGCAACGGTGTCTCGGTCATCAGCACGCAGAGGTCGCGCGTCGCATCGGGGTCGCGCAGGATGCTGCCGATCTTGATCGTGGTCTGTCCCTGCATCACGGTCACGGCCGCGGCACCGTCGACCACGTGGCAGGCGGTGGCCAGCGCGGTGGGCGTGACCGCCACGGCACTGCCCACGGTCACCTGGTTGTCGCCGCGGTCGCCCTTGACGGTCCAGACCGCGGGCGAGGCATGCTGGTAGAGCGCCTCGGGATCGAGCGCGGCCTGCGCCGGGCGGTGGGCAACGGCGGCCGCCGTGAAGAACAGCGCGAACATCGCGCCGCGCCAGCCCCCGTGCATGCGGCGCGGCGGGGGAGGCGTGGTGGTCGGTGTCATGCGGCCAGTGTAGGAAGCGGCTTCGAGCGCGCCTGTAGGCGACCGCGCTGACAGGGCTGCGCTTTGCCGCGCGTCACGCTAGACTGCCGCGCCCCGTCGCCCTCGCTTCATTCCAACCCTCGCCATGCTCACCGTCCACCACCTCAACAACTCGCGTTCGCAGCGCGTGCTCTGGCTGCTCGAAGAACTGGGCCTGCCCTACGAGATCGTCCACTACCAGCGCGATCCGAACACCATGTTGGCGCCCGCTTCGCTGCGCGCGGTGCATCCGCTGGGCAAGTCGCCGGTGGTGACGACCGAGGACGGGCTCGTGCTCGCGGAATCGGGCGCGATCATCGAGACCGTGATCGAGCGCTACGGCCAGGGCCGCCTCGCGCCCGCGCCGCTCACGCCCGAGGCGCTGCGCTACCGCTACTGGATGCACTTCGCCGAGGGCACGGCGATGTCGCCGCTCTTGCTCAAGCTGGTGTTCGACCGCATCGAGAGCAGCAAGATGCCCTTCTTCGCCAAGCCGGTGGCCAAGGCCATCGCCGCCAAGGCCAAGTCGGCGTTCATCCTGCCGAACATCGCGAGCCACCTCAACTACATGGAGGCCGAACTCGGCAAGAGCGAATGGTTCGCGGGCGATGCCTTCAGCGGCGCCGACATCCAGATGAGCTTCGTGGTCGAGGCCGCGCATGCGCGCGGCGGGCTCGATGCGAAACGGCCGAAGCTCATGGCCTGGCTCGCGCGCATCCATGCACGCCCCGCCTACCGGCAGGCGCTCGAGCGCGGCGGCCCGTACGAACTGCTGAACTGAGTCCCTCGCTCAGGACGGGAAGATGTAGAGCAGCGCCACCGTCATGCAGACGTAGCGCAGGAACTTGCCGATCGCCATGTAGGCCAGGCAGGGCCAGAACGGCAGCCGCAGCCAGCCCGCGACCGCGCACAGCGGATCGCCGACCAGCGGCAGCCAGCTCAGCAGGCAGGCCTTCGGGCCGAGCCGCTCGAGCCAGCCGAGCACGCGCACGTGGTGCTTCGAGTGCGAGTACTTGTCGGCCACCTTGTGCGCGCCGTAGCCCATCCACCAGTCGACCGCGCCGCCGAGCGTGTTGCCCACGGTCGCGACCGCGATCGCGGGCCAGAACAGCTCGGGGTTGAGCTTGAGCAGGCCGAACAGCACGGGTTCCGAGCCCACGGGCAGCAGCGTCGCCGAGATGAAGGCGGCGATGAACAGCGTGGAGAGGCCGTATTGCGGCAGCGCGAGAAGCGCGAGGAGTGCGTCGAGCCAGGCTTGCATAAGGTCGGCGCAGTATAGGCAGCGCGTTCGCGAGGCCGGGTCGGAAAAGGCGCCGCCGCGCATGGGATTTCCACCCGTGTTTACACCCGTACCAGCGGCGCGAATCGGCGCAAATCGTTTCAGTCACTGAAATGGCAGGTGGCTACAATCGTGCCTCATTTTTCAGCAGCCGACGCGCACAGCCTTCCTCCGTCATGACCTTGCAGATCGGCAACCACACGCTGGAGAACCGCCTGTTCGTCGCGCCCATGGCCGGCGTGACGGACCGGCCCTTCCGCATGCTGTGCCGCGCGCTCGGCGCGGGCTACGCGGTCAGCGAGATGGTGACCTCGCGCAAGGACCTCTGGAATTCGCTCAAGACCTCGCGCCGCGCCAACCACGACGGCGAGCCGGGCCCCATCGCGGTGCAGATCGCGGGCACCGACGCGGCCATGATGGCCGAGGCCGCGGTCTACAACATCGAGCGCGGCGCGCAGATCATCGACATCAACATGGGTTGCCCGGCCAAGAAGGTCTGCAACAAGTGGGCCGGTTCGGCGCTGATGCGCGACGAGCCGCTGGCGCTCGAGATCGTGAGCGCGGTGGTCGATGCCGCGCAGCCGCACGGCGTGCCGGTCACGCTCAAGATGCGCACCGGCTGGAGCATGGAGCACCGCAACGCGGTCAAGCTCGCGCGCGATTTCGAATCGGCCGGCGTGCAGATGCTCACGGTGCACGGGCGCACGCGCGAGCAGGGTTACAAGGGCCAGGCCGAGTACGACACCATCGCCGCCGTGAAGGCCGCGGTGCGCGTGCCGGTGGTGGCCAACGGCGACGTGCGTTCGCCCGAGAAGGCGCGCGAGGTGCTCGCGGCCACCGGCGCCGATGCGGTGATGATCGGCCGCGCGGCCCAGGGCCGGCCGTGGATCTTCCGCGAGATCGCGCACTTCCTCGACACCGGCACGCACCGCGCGCCGCCGCTGGTGGCCGAGGTGCGCCGGCTGCTGCTCGACCACCTGGTGGAGCACTACGCGCTGTACGGCGACTACAGCGGCGTGCGCACCGCGCGCAAGCACATCGGCTGGTACGTGCGCGCGCTGCCCGGCGGCGAGGAATTCCGTTCGCGCATGAACGCCATCGAGGACTGCGAGGCGCAGCTGCGCGCGGTCGGCGAGTATTTCGATGGGCTCGCGGACCAGATGGACCGCATCCCGCAGTACCAGGCGGCCGAAGAGCTGTCCGGCGAAGAGGAGGCGGCCTGCGCCGCCGATTGAGAGAAGAGAAGAAAAGCATGAGCAAGAAACACATCGAGGACTGCGTGCGCACCAGTCTGGAGAGCTACTTCCGCGACCTGCGCGGCACCGAACCCGACGGCATGTACGAGATGCTCGTGCGCGTGGTCGAGAAACCCCTGCTCGATGTCGTGATGACGCGCGCCGAGGGCAACCAGTCGAAGGCCGCCCAGTGGCTGGGCCTGAACCGCAACACGCTGCGCAAGAAGCTGGTCGAACACAAACTTTTGAAATGAACGAGAACGCACGGCGTAACGACACCATGGCCAAGACCGCACTGATTTCCGTCTCCGACAAGACCGGCATCCTCGAATTCGCGCAGGCGCTGCATGCGCTGGGCATCAAGCTGCTGTCCACCGGCGGCACCGCCAAGCTGCTGGCCGATGCCGGCCTGCCGGTGACCGAGGTGGCCGACCACACCGGCTTTCCCGAGATGCTCGACGGCCGCGTGAAGACGCTGCATCCCAAGATCCACGGCGGCCTGCTCGCGCGGCGCGACCTGCCGGCGCACGTGGCGGCCATCGAGCAGCACGGCATCGACACCATCGACCTGCTGATCGTCAACCTCTATCCGTTCGAGGCCACCGTGGCCAAGCCCGGCTGCACGCTCGAGGACGCGATCGAGAACATCGACATC
This sequence comes from Variovorax endophyticus, assembly GCF_025376855.1. Lineage (NCBI taxonomy): Bacteria > Pseudomonadati > Pseudomonadota > Betaproteobacteria > Burkholderiales > Comamonadaceae > Variovorax > Variovorax endophyticus. Next base: position 61,619 of record NZ_JAHUTH010000013.1, on the reverse strand, counting down.
GGCGGCCCGGCCATGGTGCGCAGCGCCGCCAAGAACTGGAAGGACGTGGGCGTGCTGACCGACGCCTCGCAGTACGCCGTGGCACTGGCCGAGCTCAAGGCCGACGGCAAGCTCAGCGACAAGACCAAGTTCGCGTTCTCGGTGGCCGCCTTCAACCGCATCGCCGACTACGACGGCGCGATCAGCGATTACCTCTCGGCGATCGACTTCGAGACCAGCCAGGGCCAATCGACGCCCACGCGCTCGCTGTTCCCGGCGCAGAGCAACGGCCGCTTCGTGAAGGTGCAGGACCTGCGCTACGGCGAGAACCCGCACCAGCAGGCCGCGTTCTACCGCGACCTGCATCCGGCGCCCGGTTCGCTGGTGTCGGCCAGGCAGCTGCAGGGCAAGGAGCTCAGCTACAACAACATCGCCGACGCCGATGCGGCATGGGAATGCGTCAAGAGCTTCGACGTGCCTGCCTGCGTGATCGTCAAGCACGCCAACCCCTGCGGCGTGGCGGTCGGCAAGGACGCGGCCGAGGCCTATGCCAAGGCCTTCAAGACCGACCCGACCTCGGCCTTCGGCGGCATCATCGCCTTCAACCGCACCGTCGACGCCGCCACCGCGCAGGCCGTGGCCAAGCAGTTCGTCGAGGTGCTGATGGCCCCGGGCTACACCCACGAGGCGCTCGAGGTGTTCCAGGCCAGCAAGGCCAAGCTCAACGTGCGCGTGCTCGAGATCGCGCTGCCGCCGGGCGGCGCCACCGACTGGGACAACGGCCGCAACGCGATGGACGTGAAGCGCGTCGGCTCGGGCCTGCTGATCCAGACCGCCGACAACCACGAGCTCGCGCTGTCCGACCTCAAGGTCGTGAGCAGGAAGCAGCCCACGCCGCAGCAGCTGCAGGACCTGCTGTTCGCCTGGAAGGTCGCCAAGTACGTGAAGAGCAACGCGATCGTGTTCTGCGCCGACGGCATGACCATGGGCGTGGGCGCGGGCCAGATGAGCCGTCTCGATTCGGCGCGCATCGCGAGCATCAAGGCCGAGCACGCGGGCCTGTCGCTGCAGGGCACGGCCGTGGCCAGCGATGCCTTCTTCCCGTTCCGCGACGGCCTCGACGTGGTGGTCGACGCGGGCGCCGGCTGCGTGATCCAGCCGGGCGGCTCGATGCGCGACCAGGAAGTGATCGACGCGGCCGACGAGCGCGGCGTGGTGATGGTGCTGTCGGGCGTGCGCCACTTCCGGCACTGAGCCGGGCGCGGTCCAAAAGACAAAGGCGGCCGATGGCCGCCTTTTTTCATGGGCCCGGGCGACCGCTCATTCGAAGCGGTACTTGAGCTGGAAGCTCAGCGCGCCATAGAGCCGGTTCTTGATCGTCGGCACGTAGGCGATGTTGAGGCCCCAGTTCTTGCCCTCGATCGCCGCGGTGGGGATCAGCGCCGGGAACCAGTTGCCGTTGCGGTAGTTGGGGTAGCCGTCGAAGCCGCCGACCACGGCGCCGAAGCGCACGCCGTGGAATTCGAAGGGCAGCACGTAGAGGCCGAGGTAGTGCGACTGGCGCCGGTCGCTGTTGTGGAAGGTGCCCAGCGTGACGCGGTAGACGTCGTTGAGCGGGTACTCGAAACCCAGGCCGGGGTTCTTGTTCTCGAGGCCCTTGTCGCGGTCGAAGTGGGCCGAGTAGAAGCCGACGTTGATCCAGGTCTTCTGGATCTCGAAGGGCTGGTCGAAGGTCGGCAGCGTGAAGTCCACCGACTGCGCGAGCGCCGGGCCACAGAGAAGGAGAGCGGCACTCAGGACCGGCAACTGGCGCAGGAATTTCATGGCTTGGACGTTCTGGAGATCTCGTGCGGCTCGAGGCTGGCCGCGATGGCTTCTTCCCTGGTGTCGCGCTCCGCGAAGCGCGGGCGCAATATACACGCCGCCGCTGTCATCGCCGTGGCACATGCCCGTGCGCATGCGGGCGGGCCGCCGCTCAGGCCGGCCGCGCCAGGTACTTGCGAAACAGCTCGGCCAGCCGCAGCGCGGCCAGCGACAGCGGCTTGCCGCGCGGCGAGACGATGCCCAGTTCCAGCGGCGGCACCGGCATCGCGAGCGGCACGCGCTCCACCAGCGCGTCATAGGGCGGCATCGTGAGCATGCCGGCCGGCCCCACCATCAGCGCGTCGCTGCGCGTCAACAGGCCCCAGCTCACGCCGAAGGAGGCGACCTCGATGCGGTGCTCGGGCAGCGGCAGGCCCTGCGCTGCGTACTGCTCGAGCAGGAAGCTGTGCTGGCTGCCCGGTGCCAGGTGCATCAGCCATTCGGCGCCCGCGATCTCCTCCCAGCGCGTGGCATGGCGCAGCGGATGGCCGCGCCGGCACAGCACGGCCATCTCGATCATGTCGAGCCGCTCGAACGCGAAGTCGGCATCGAGGGCCGAGGCCACCGGCCCCGCCACGGCGAAGTCGACCGCGCCCTCGCGCAGCAGCGGCAGCACCTGCGGGATCAGGCCGTCGAACAGCTTGAGTTGCGCCTGCGGCATGGCCTTGCGGAAGGCGCGCACCACCTCGGGCAGTACGCCGAGGAACACCATCGGCGTCACCGCCACCGCCACGCGGCCGTGCTGGCTGCCCTGCAGGATGCGGATGTCCTGGCGCGCGAGCTCGAGCTGCTGGTGCGCGAGCCGCGCGCGCACCGTGAGCTGGCGACCGGACTCGGTGAACTCGATGCCGCGCGAGCTGCGCAGCACCAGCTGCGCATCGACCTCGGCCTCGAGCTCGCGGATCGCCTTGGTCACCGCCGCCTGGCTCAGGTACAGGCTGCGCGCGGCGGCGCGGATGCTGCCGGTGTCGGCCAGCCGCAGCCAGGCCTTGAGCTGGTGATCCTTCATGCGGGCATTCTGCCGCCCGGCCGTGCGCGGGAATCTACCGACAAACGCAGGTTGTCATCGCGACAAGCGATTGTCTTTTGCGGCGCGGGCCCGGTTCCTAGACTTCGGCCACCAGCCGGCTCGTGGTGAACGGCGGGATTCCCCAAGAGGAGATGCTTCGTGCCTGCCCTGTCATTCGCATGGACCCGCCGTGCCGCTGTGGCCGTCCTGGCCGCCCTGGCCACGGCCGCGCTGGCCGCCTCGGCCCAGTACCCCGAGCGCCCGGTGAAATTCATCGTGCCCTATGCCGCCGGTTCCGGCGTCGACGTCGCGATGCGCCCGGTGGCCGACGCGATGGCGCGCGAACTGGGGCAAGCCATGATCGTGGACAACCGGCCCAGCGCGGGCGGCATCGTCGGTACGCAGGCCCTGGTGAGCTCGGCGAACGACGGCTACACGGTCGGCTACGGCAACCTCGTGACCCTGAGCATCAACCCGGCCTTCTTCTCGAAGCTGTCGTACGTGCCCGAGAAGGACCTGGTGCCGGTCGGCCTGATCTCGAGCAACGCCTACGTGCTGATCGTGCGCAAGGACCTGCCGGTGCGCAGCCTGCAGGAACTGGTCGCCTACGGCCGCGAGCATCCGGGCAAGCTGTCCGTCGGCACGCCCGGCATCGGCAGCGCGGGCCACCTGACCGGCGAGCTGCTGAAGACCGAGACCGGGCTCACGATGGTGCAGGTGCCCTACAAGACCGGCACCCAGGCGGTGGCCGACATGGTCAACGGCCAGCTCGACGTGACCATCGAGAACATCTCGGCGGTGCTGCCTTTCGTGCAGCAGGGCCGGGTCAAGGCGATCGCCGTGACCAGCGCGAAGCGCGCCGCGGTGCTGCCCGAGGTGCCGACCGTGGCCGAGAGCGGCGTGCCGGGCTTCGAGGTGGTGGCCTGGGGTGCGCTGATGGCGCCCGCGGGCACCTCGCGCAAGACGGTCGACCGGCTCAACACCGCGCTGCGCGCCGCGCTGGCCGACCCGGCCGTGGTGCGTGCCAATGCCGCGCTGTCGATCGAGGCATTGCCCTCGAGCCCCGAGGAGCTCAGCGCGCTGATGAAGCGTGAGAAGCCGCGCTGGGCCGAGGCGGTGCGGCGCGCGGGCGTCAAGGGCGACTGATCCATCCATCTTTTTCGAGGAGACAAGCCATGCAACCCTGGCAACTGGAGGCCGCCGAACTCGCGCGGCGCATCGCGGCACGCGAACTCTCGTGCGTGGAGGCGGTACGCAGCAGCCTGGAACGGCTCGAGGCCGTCAATCCGCGCATCAATGCCGTGGTCGACGGCGGCGCCGAGGAAGCACTGCAGGCCGCGCGGCAGGCCGACGCCGCGCTGGCCGGCGGCGAGGCCACCGGGCCGCTGCACGGCGTGCCGGTCACCATCAAGGTCAACGTCGACCAGCGCGGGCATGCCACCACCAACGGCGTGGAGGCCTATCGCAAGGTCGTGGCCGCGGAGGACAGCCCGGTGGTCGCGAACCTGCGGCGCGCGGGCGCGATTCCGATCGGCCGCACCAACACGCCCGCGTTCTCGATGCGCTGGTTCACCGACAACGCGGCCCACGGGCGCACCCTCAATCCGCACGACGCGGCGCTGACGCCTGGCGGTTCGAGCGGCGGCGCGGCGGCCGCGGTCGCGGTCGGCATCGGCGCGATCGCGCACGGCAACGACCAGGGCGGCTCGATCCGCTACCCGGCCTATGCCTGCGGCGTCTACGGCCTGCGCCCGAGCTTCGGCCGCGTGCCGGCCTTCAACCCGTCGGGCAGCGGCGAGCGGCCGCCGGTGGTGCAGCTCAGCTCGGTCCAGGGGCCGCTGGCGCGCAGCGTGCGCGACCTGCGGCTGGCCTTCGCCGCGATGGCCGCGCGCGACGCGCGCGACCCGTGGTGGGTGCCCGCGCCGCTCGAGGGCACGCCGCCGGCCGGTCCGCTGCGCGTGGCGCTGTGCACCGCGCTGCCCGGCTACGCCTGCGATCCCGAGGTGGCCGATGCCCTGCAGCGCGCCGCGCGCCGGCTCGAGGGTGCCGGCTACCGCGTCGAGCCGGTGGAGCCGCCGCGGCTGCGCGAGGCGGCCGAGCTGTGGCTCGCGCTGACCATGGCCGACAGCCGGCTGCTGGTGGAACCGGCGCTGCTGCGCGACGGCGACCAGACCATCCGCCAGGCCTACCGCGCGATGGACGCGCATGCGCCGTCGTTCGACACCGAGGCCTACATGCGCGCGCTGGCCGCGCGCACGGGGCTGATGCGCGACTGGGCGCTGTTCCTGCAGCGCCATCCGCTGCTGCTGATGCCGGTGTCGTGGCGCCGCCCGTTCCCGGTCGATGCCGACCAGCGCGGCGCGGCCGCGATGCGCGACTTGCTCGATGCCCAGAGCCCGCTGCTGGCGACAGCGATCCTGGGGCTGCCGGGGTTGTCGGTGCCGATGGGATTGCGTCAGGGCCTGCCCACGGGCGTGCAGCTCGTGAGCGATCGCTTCCGCGAAGACCTGTGCCTGGCGGCGGCCGAGGTGCTCGAGGCCGAGGCCGGGCCCATAGCGGCCATCGACCCGGCTTGAGCCTCCCGCTCAGCGCTTGCTGAAGATCTCGCGCGCCGCCTCGACGGTGGCCGCGATGTCCGCGTCGCTGTGCGCGGCGCTCACGAAGCCGGCTTCGTAGAGCGCGGGCGCGATGTACACGCCGCGCTCCAGCAGGCCGTGGAACAGCGCGTTGAACCGCGCGTTGTCGGTGGTCATCACCTTGGCGTAGTTCTGCGGCAGCTCGTTCATCAGGAAGAAGCCGAACATGCCGCCCTCGCTGTCGGCGCTGAAGGGCTGACCCTCGGCGGCGGCCGCGGCCTTCAGGCCGTCGACCAGCGCGCGGGTCTTGCGGCCCAGTGCTTCGTAGAAGCCGGGCCTGGCGATCTCCTTGAGCGTGGCCAGGCCGCAGGCCGTGGCCACCGGGTTGCCCGAGAGCGTGCCGGCCTGGTAGACCGGGCCCAGCGGCGCGAGCTGTTCCATGATGGCGCGCGGGCCGCCGAAGGCCGCCAGCGGCATGCCGCCGCCGATGACCTTGCCGAGCACCGTGAGGTCGGGCGCGATGCCCAGCACGCCTTGCGCGCCGTGCAGGCCGACGCGAAAGCCCGTCATCACCTCGTCGAAGATCAGCAGGGCGCCGTGCTGCGTGCACAGCGCGCGGCAGCGCTGGGCGAACTCGGGCGTGGCGCGCACGAAATTCATGTTGCCGGCGATGGCCTCGATCATCAGGCAGGCGATGTCGTTGCCGTGCAGCGCGAAGGCCTCCTCGAGCTGCTCCAGGTTGTTGTACTCGAGCACCAGCGTGTGCTGCACCACCTCGCTCGGCACGCCGGCCGAGGTCGGGTTGCCGAAGGTGGCGAGGCCCGAGCCGGCCTTGACCAGCAGCGCGTCGGCATGGCCGTGGTAGCAGCCCTCGAACTTGATGATGGTCTTGCGGCCGGTGGCGCCGCGCGCCAGCCGCAGCGCGCTCATCGCGGCCTCGGTGCCCGAGCTCACGAGGCGCACCATCTCCATCGACGGCACCAGCGCGAGGATGGCCTCGGCCAGCTCGATCTCGCGCTCGGTCGGCGCGCCGTAAGAGAAGCCCTCGAGCACGGCCTTCTGCACCGCCTCGACCACCGCCGGATGGCCGTGGCCCAGGATCATCGGGCCCCAGGAGCCGATGTAGTCGATGTAGCGCTTGTCGTTGGCATCCCAGAAGTAGGCGCCCTGGGCGCGCTGGATGAAGCGGGGCGTGCCGCCGACGGCCTTGAAGGCGCGCACGGGCGAGTTCACGCCGCCGGGAATCACGGCGCGGGCGCGCTCGAAGAGGATGTCGTTGCGATCGGAATTGGGCATCTGGAACGGGGGAAGTGGAATCAGTGGCGGGTGTCGTGGGGCGGCAGGGCGAAGTCGGGCACGTCGTCGCCGGGCTCGCCATCGTCCTCCTCGGGCTCGGGTTCGGCCCAGAACAGGCGGTCGGGCAGCACGTGGCCCATGCCGGGGCGGAAGCCCGCGTCGAGGCAGCGGTCCATGTAGGCCAGCGCTTCGGTGGTGGCGGCCACCAGGTCGGTGCCGCTGGCCAGCAGCGCGGCCAGCGCGGCCGACAGGGTGTCGCCGGCGCCCGAGAACACGGCCTCGAGGCGCTCGTACTTCTCGCTGGTCAGCACCGACTGCGGCGAGGCCAGCACGTTGTCGATGAACTGGTCGGGCAGCACCAGGCCGGTGACCAGGGTGTAGGGCACGCCGAACTCGCCGGCCGCCATCGCGATGTCGCGCGCGCCGGGCGGGCGCTCGCCGCTCCAGTCGGGCAGCAGCCAGCGCCACAGCGTGCTGTGGTTGCCGACCAGCACCGTGGTCTGGGGCAGCACCAGGTCGCGGAAGGCGTCGAGGTAGGCATCGATCTCGTTCTCGTCCCACCACGAGAGGTTGGGCATGTACGCCACCACCGGCACCTCGGGGTAGTCGGCGGCGGTCTCGGCGATGGTGCTCAGCGCCTCGGGCGTGCCGGCGAAGCCGACCTTGATCAGCTGCACCTCGACGTCCTCGAGGATGGAGCGGGTCTGCTCGGCGATGGCCTCCTCGTCGAAGGCGAAGTGGTCGAAGATCTCGGCCGTGTCGCGGGCGTAGGCACCGGTCACCACCGGCAGCATGTGGGCGCCCACCGATCCCATGGCCAGCCCGTCGCCGGCCAGGCCGCCGGCACCGCTCGGGTCGCTGGCATTGAACACCAGGACGCAAGGGGGATTCAGGTCCTGATCCGCCAATGCGCCGTCGTCGGGCAGGGGATCGTTAAGATCGCCCGGTTTGTCAACGCTGTCTGCTGGATGTAAGTGGAAGGTCATACGCCGGGCGGAATCCGCTGGATGGTGGCATGGGCGCGACGTTTACAGGGCGCCAGTGAGATACGCATAGATACACTCGTTGCATTTAATGAACAAGGACTTTAAGCTCCGATGAATACGAAAACTTGGATGTGCCTGATTTGTGGGTGGATCTATGACGAAGCGGTAGGTGTACCGGAGGACGGGATTGCGGCAGGCACGGCCTGGGCCGACGTTCCGATGAACTGGACCTGTCCCGAGTGCGGTGCGCGCAAGGAAGACTTCGAAATGGTTGAAATCTGAAAAGCATGGCATAGAGCTACGCGATCTGCGCCGGTGTACGGCGCGGCGGGCATCCAAGTCTCATGAGCAGGAGCTTTTGCAATGGGCCCGAATGGATCAGGTTACAAGGTGCTCGTCATCGACGACAGCAACACCATCCGGCGCAGTGCCGAGATTTTTTTGAAGCAGGGTGGTCACGAGGTTCTCCTCGCCGAAGACGGCTTCGACGCGCTCTCCAAGGTTAACGACCACAAGCCGCACCTGATTTTCTGCGACATCCTGATGCCGCGGCTGGACGGCTACCAGACCTGCGCCATCATCAAGCGCAACGCCCATTTCTCCAAGGTCCCGGTCGTGATGCTGTCGTCGAAGGACGGCGTGTTCGACAAGGCGCGCGGCCGCATGGTCGGATCGCAAGACTACCTGACCAAGCCTTTCACCAAAGACCAGCTGCTGCAGGCCGTGCAGCAGTTCGGCAACGTTTCACAGGAAGTGCAGTAAATGCCCATTCGAAAAATCCTCGTCGTCGACGACTCCAAGACTGAATTGGTGTTCCTGTCCGACCTGCTCCACAAGAACGGCTTCGCCGTGAAGACCGCCGAGAACGCCGAGGACGCCATGCGCCGCCTCGAGGAAGACCAGCCCGACCTGATCCTCATGGACGTGGTCATGCCCGGCCAGAACGGCTTCCAGCTCACGCGCGCGATCGCCCGCGATCCGCAGTACGCCGCGATCCCGATCATCCTGTGCACGAGCAAGAACCAGGAAACCGACCGCGTCTGGGGCATGCGCCAGGGCGCGCGCGACTACATCGTGAAGCCCGTGAACGCGCAGGAGCTGATGTCGAAGATCAGCGCGCTGAACTGAGCGCGGATCTGCCGAGCCCATGGCGAATCGCGACGCACTGAGAGCCTTCCAGTCCCGGCTGGCGAGCCGCCTGCAGGCCGCGCGCACCACCGGCGTGGCCGCGACCTGGCTCGCGGTCGAGGCGGGCGAGGGCAAGTACCTGTTCCCGCTCGGCCATGCCGGCGAAATCTTTCCCTGGACGCCGCCGCAGCCCGTGCCCTACACGGCGCCGTGGTTCCTCGGCGTGGCCAACCTGCGCGGCGGCCTCTACGGCGTGGTGCAGCTGTCGGCCTTCGCGGGCGGCGCGCCCAGCGGTCCGGCCGCCAGCGAAGCGGCCCGCATCCAGTCGCGGCTGGTCGCGCTCAACGAGCTGCTCGACGTCAACTGCGCGCTGCTGGTCGACCGGCTGGCGGGCTTGCGCGGCGTCGAGGCCTTCGCGGCCTCCGAGCCCCCGGGCGCCGATGCGCCACCCTGGGCCGGGCATCTCTACACCGACGCCGCCGGCGAACGCTGGCAGGAAGTCAACCTGCAGGCGCTGTCGCAGCAGCCCCAGTTTCTGAGTATCGGCGCCTAGCTGTCACAGGCGCCTGTGCACCCGACCACCACCTGAAGGACCGACCGTGAGCTCGATCGCCGACAAGTTCAAGAAATTACTGCCCGCCAGCGGCAACGACAAGGCCCGCGTCGATGGTTCGGGTTCGCTCGCGATCGACAACGTCGACACGGTGCAGGTCCCCGACGAAAAAACCGTGCGCATCGCGCGCGCGCCGGGCGACACGTCGTTCGGCGGCGCGCCGGCGGCCAGCTCGTTCAGCGAGGGCGGTGCCCTGGTCGACGGCGGCGAGGCCGCCAACGAGCCCGGCCGGCCCGATGCCAGCGCCGACCTGCTCGCGGACGACGGCCGCGCCGGCCAGAGCCCCGCGCGTCAGCAGCGCGTGCTCGCGATCCTGCTGGCGGTGGTGGTGCTCGCGCTGCTGCTGGTCGCCGGCCTCGCCATCCTGCGCGCCGAACGGCTCGCGCAGCAGGTGGCGGCCACCGGCCAGTCGCTGATGCAGTCGCAGCGCCTCGCCAAGTCGATCTCGCAGGCCCTGGTGGGCAGCGCGCCGGCCTTCACCGAGGTGAAGGACAGCGCCGACGACCTCACGCGCCGCGTCAACGGCCTGACCAACGGCGACGAGGCGCTGCGCCTCGAGGCCGTGGGCGAGGCCTACGGCGAGGACATGGGCAAGATCAATCCGCTGGTCGCGCGCGCCGACGCGAGCGCCAAGGCCGTGCTGGCCCAGCGCCAGATCCTGACCCAGGTGGGCGCCGCCCTGCGCGACATCAACCAGCAGTCGTCCACACTGCTCGAGATGACCGAGACCGTCGCCTCGCTCAAGATGCAGCAGAACGCCACGCTGCCCGAGATCTCGGCCGCCGGCCAGCTCGTGATGCTGACGCAGCGCATCGGCAAGTCGACCAACGAGTTCTTCACGGTCGAGGGCGTGAACCCCGACGCCGTGTTCCTGCTCGGCAAGGACCTGAACACCTTCCAGGAAACCACGCGCGGCCTGCTCGACGGCAATGCGCAGCAACGCTTCCCCGGCTCGAAGGACCCGCAGACGCGCCAGCAGCTCGAAGCCATCCTGAAGACCTACGAGCAGATGCGCACGCAGGCCTCGGCCATTCTGGGCAACCTGCAGGGCCTGGTGGCGGCGCGCGAAGCGCAGGCGTCGATCCTGACCGACAGCGAACCGCTGCGCAAATCGCTGGGCGAGCTGCAGGACAAGCTGTCGGCGCGCACCGGCCTGGGCGCCGGCACCATCGTGCTGCTGTTCGTGCTCTCGCTGGCCGCCCTGGCACTGGCCGGCGCCATCGGTTTCGTGCAGGTGCGCGAAGGCCGCGAACGCGCCGCCAACGCCGAGCGCGAACGTCTCTCGGCCGAGCAGGCCTCGGAGGAGGCCAGCCGCATCAACAACGCCAACCAGGCCGCCATTCTTCGGCTGATGAACGAACTGCAGACGGTGGCCGAGGGCGACCTGACGCAGGAAGCCACCGTGACCGAGGACATCACGGGCGCCATCGCCGACTCGGTGAACTACACGGTGGAAGAACTGCGGCTGCTGGTGGGCAACGTGCAGAACACGGCCACCCGCGTGGCGCTGACCACCTCGCAGGTGGAAAGCACCTCGACCGAGCTGCTGGCGGCCTCGACCGAACAGCTGCGCGAGATCCGCGAAACCGGCCAGTCGGTGCTGACGATGGCGGAGCGAATCAACGGCGTGTCCTCGCAGGCGCAGGAATCCGCCACGGTGGCGCGCCAGTCGCTGCAGGCCGCGTCCTCGGGCCTGCAGGCCGTGCAGAACGCCATCGGCGGCATGAACGCCATCCGCGACCAGATCCAGGAAACCTCCAAGCGGATCAAGCGGCTGGGCGAATCCTCGCAGGAGATCGGCGAAATCACCGAGCTGATTTCGGACATTACCGAACAGACCAACGTGCTGGCACTGAACGCCGCCATCCAGGCCGCGTCGGCCGGTGAAGCCGGTCGCGGCTTCTCGGTGGTGGCGGAAGAAGTGCAGCGGCTGGCCGAACGCTCCGCGGACGCCACGCGCCAGATCTCGGCGCTGGTGAAGGCGATTCAGACCGACACGCAGGACGCGGTGGGCGCCATGGAGCGCTCCACGCAGGGCGTGGTCGAGGGGGCCAAGCTGTCCGACAACGCGGGTACCGCGCTGTCCGAGATCGACCGCGTGTCGCGCCGCCTCGCCGAGCTGATCGAGCAGATCTCGCAGTCCGCGTCTCGCGAGGCCGATTCGGCCAACGTGGTGGCCGCCAACATCCAGCACATCTTCGCCGTGACCGAGCAGACCGGCGAAGGCACGCGGACCACCGCGCAGCAGGTGCGCGAGCTGTCGCAGATGGCCGAGGAACTGCGTCGTTCGGTGGCCCGTTTCAAGATTGCCTGACACAGAAGAACGGCGAGCATCCAAGGTGGCTATCCAATCCCCCGTCGCGGCCCCCCTCGCCGGCAATCCGCCGGCCACCGAAGACCTCGGGCCGCTGGCCTGGGTGCTCGGAGAAATCCAGAAGTCGCTCGAGAACGTCGGCAAGTCGCTGCGCCGCTTCGCGCGCGACGTCGGCAATGCGGCCGAGATCGAGAGCGGCCCGCTGCAGATGGCGCGCCAGCAACTGCACCAGGCCGTCGGCGCGCTGCAGATGGTGGGCCACAACGCGCCCGCGCTGGTGCTCGGCTCGATCGAATTCGCGGTGCAGGGCTTCGTGGCCGAACCGCAGCGCTGCACCGACAGCGCCGCGCTGAAGATCGAGCGCGCCGGCTTCGCCGTCACCGATTTCCTGCAGGCCCTGCTGGCCGGCAAGAACGTGTCCTCGATCGCGCTGTTCCCGCAGTACCGCGAGGTGCTCGAGCTGGTCGGCAACGAGCGCGTGCATCCGGCCGATCTCTGGAGCGCCAGCTGGCGCTGGGTCGAGATCCGTCCCGCGCTCACGCAGGCCTCGCTGGCCTACGATCCCTCGGTGCGCTCGCGGCTCGACCGCGAGGTGCTGCAGCTGGTCAAGACCGGCGACCCGCAGGCCGCGCGCCGCCTGCAGGCGCTGTGCCTGGGGCTCGGCCGCGGCGCGCTGCTGCCGCGCGTGGCCAGCTTCTGGACCCTGGCGGCCGGCTTCTTCGAGGCGCTGGCGCTGGGCCTCGTGCCCGCCGACAGCTACGTCAAGCGCGCCGCCTCGCGCGTGCTGCTGCAGTACGCCACGCTCGCGCGCGGCGACAGCGTGGTGTCCGACCGGCTCGGCCAGGACCTGCTCTTCTTCTGCGCCCAGGCCATGCCCACCGCGCGCGACGAAGCCGCCACCCTGCGCAGCGTGCGCACGGCCTGGGGCATCGCGCACGAGCAGCGCGTCGACTACACGGTCGAGCAGTTCGGCCGCTTCGATCCGCTGGTGCTGGCCCAGGCCCGCAAGCGCATCGAGACCGCCAAGGAGATGTGGTCCGGCCTTTCGGGCGGCGACATCTCGCGCACCCGCCAGGTGGCCGACACCTTCGCCCAGCTCGGCGAATCGCTGCACCGGCTGCATCCGCCGAGCGAGCCGATGGTGCAGGCGCTCGCGCATGCCGTCGATGCCTCGGTGCGCAGCGGCCAGCCGCCCGACACCGAGCTCGCGATGGAAGTCGCGACCTCCGTGCTCTACCTCGAGGCCGCGCTCGAAGACCTCGACCCCAGCGATCCGCAGCTCACCCAGCGCATGCTCAAGCTCGCCGGGCGCATCGAGCGCGTGCGCGCGGGCGGCCATTCCGAGCCGCTCGAGCCCTGGATGGAGGACCTGTACCGCCGCGTCAGCGACCGCCAGACCATGGGCACCGTGGTCGACGAGCTGCGCAGCCACCTGAGCGAACTCGAGAAGTCGCTCGACCAGTATTTCCGCCGTCCCGGCGAAAAGGGCCTGCTGCGCACCGTGCCGAGCCAGCTGCAGCAGATGCGCGGCGTGTTCTCGGTGCTCGGCCTCGACCAGGCCGCGCACACCGTGCAGCGCATGCGCGACGAGGTCGAGGCCATGGTGGGCAGCGCCTCGCCGGCCGACGAGATGGCCGGCTTCGATGCGCTGGGCAACAACCTCGGCGCGCTCGGCTTCCTGATCGACATGCTGGGCTATCAGCCGGCGCTGGCCAAGCGCCTGTTCGTCTTCGACGCCGAGATCGGCGAACTCAAGCCGCTGATGGGCCGCCAGGCCGCCGACGCCGAGGACGCCGAGAACGTGGCCGCGCCGGCCGCCGAGCCGTTGCTGAGCATCGAGGAGGTCGACGCGCAGATCGCTTCCAGGCTGGCCGCGCTGGCCACGCCGGCGCGCAAGACCAAGCCCTCGCCGATCGAGGAATTCAGCAGCAAGGCCGACAGCTGGACCGCCAAGATCGTCGGCCCGGCCGCGCTGCCCGACACCGAGGTCACCGAGCTCGAGGAAGACGACCTGCAGAACATCTTCCTCGACGAGGCGCGCGAGGTGGTGCACAACGGCCAGAACGCGATCGTCGCGCTCGGCGGCCGCCCCGACGACACCGACGCGCTCACGGTCCTGCGCCGCGCCTTCCACACGCTCAAGGGCAGCTCGCGCATGGTCGGCCTCACCGACTTCGGCGATGCCGCCTGGTCGCTCGAGCAGGTGCTCAACACCTGGCTCGCCGACCAGCGCCCCGCCACCCCCGAGCTGCTGGCCGGCACGCAGCAGGCGCTGCGCGACTTCGGCCTGTGGGTCGAGGACATCGCGGCCTCGGCGCCGCACGGCTGGCAGTCGGCCCCGTTCAGCCGCCTGGCCGAGGCCCTGCTGGCCGGCGAACCGGTGCCGACCGCGCCGCCGCGCGTGGCCGATGCCGAGGCACTCGCGATCGCGGCGCGCCAGATTGCCGCCGATCCCGTGCCGACCTCGCCGGCGCCGCTCGAGGAACTGCCGCCGCAGCCTTCGCTGTCGACCGCCGCCGCGCTCGCGCTGCCCGAGTTGCCCGACCTGCCGGACCTGTCGCTCGAACCGGCCGACGCCACCGACGTCTCCGACGTGCCGCAGGCCGAGGCGCGCACCGCCGGCCCGGAAGACGACGACTTCGTCTCCACCGACTTCCTCGATTTCGAGACCCGCGAGCCTTCGTCCACCGCGCCGGCACCGCTGCCGACCGCGCTCGGCGACGGCATCGACTTCGACTTCCTGGCGCCGATCGGCGCCACCGCCAAGGCGAGCGCGCCGGCCGAGGAGGCCGCGATCGAGGCCGCCGGCCTGTCCGAGCTGCCGTCCTCCGCGCTGTCGATCGACGCCGCGCAAGCCTCGGCCGAAAGTGCCGAAGCCCCCGCGCCGGCGTTGCCCGACCTCGACTGGACGCCCGAGCCGCTGCCGCTGCGCGAAGCCAGCGATGCCGGCACGGCCGTGCCGATGGACTTCCCCGAGATCCGGCTCGAGCCCGTGGAAGCTCCGGCCGAGTTCGCCCAGGCCGCCACGGTCGCGCCCGAGCCGGCCGCGCCCGAGACCGCCGCGCTGGTCGATGTCGCGGCCGAGGCCCTGCCGCTGGAGGCGCCTGCCGAGCCCGAAGAAGCGGGGCAGGCCGAAGCCGAGGCTGCGCCCGTCGCCGAACCCGAACCCGTGGCCGCACCGGCGCAACCGCTGGAAGTGGCCGTGGGCGGCAGCGCCGACGACCAGGTCAAGGTGATCGGTCCGCTGCGCATCGGCATCGCGCTCTACAACGTCTACCTCAACGAGGCCGACGAGTGGTCGCGCCAGCTCGCCACCGAGGTCGGCGAGTGGGCGCTGCAGCCCTACGAACGCGTGGCCGACTCGACCATCGCGCTGGCCCACTCGCTGGCCGGCAGCTCGGCCACGGTCGGCTTCCACAGCCTGTCGGGCATGGCGCGCTATTTCGAGGCCGCGCTGCAGCACCTGCAGATGCAGGGCAGCGGCACGCGCGAGCAGGGCATGGTGCTGGTCGCCGCGGCCGACGAGCTGCGCCGCCTGCTGCACCAGTTCGCGGTCGGTCTGCTGCGCGACCCCTCGCAGCAGACGCTGCAGGCGCTGCGCGACATCGCCGCGTCGCCGATGCCCTCGCCCTACGCCGAGGAACTCGCGCACGACGAGCCGCGCGCGCCGCTGCAGGTGGTGTCGCCGCAAGGCGGCGCCGACGTGGCACTCGACGACTCCGAGGACGCCATCGACCTGGCCGACGCGGTCGACGTCGACCTGTTCCCGATCTTCGAGGAAGAGGCGGCCGAACTGCTGCCGCAGCTCGGCGAGGCGCTGCGCCAGTGGTCGCACCATCCTGACGACGGCGCGCCGCGCACCTCGGTGCTGCGCACGCTGCACACGCTCAAGGGCAGTGCCCGGCTGGCCGGCGCGATGCGCCTGGGCGAGCGCGCGCACCGCATGGAATCCGAGATCGAGCTGCTGGGCACGCAGGGCCACGTCGACCGTTCCGACATCGAGAAGCTGCTGGTGCGGCTCGACACGCTGCAGTCCACCTTCGATGCGCTGCGCGCGGCCGACGACGCGACCCAGGTCGAACTCGCGCAGCGCGTGGCCGAGGCCACCGCGGCGCCCGTGCCCACCGAGCACCCCGAGCCCGCCAACGACGCCATCGCCGCGGTCGATGCCGACGCCGAGCCGGCGTCGGCCGCCACGCCCGCGCCGGTGCGTCCGGCCCCCGCCTCGCTCGCGCCGCTGCGCGCGCCGGTCGGCCAGGCCGTGCGCATCCGCACCCAGCTGCTCGACCGCCTGATGGCGCAGACCGGCGAGGTCATCATCACGCGCTCGCGCCTGGAGGCCGAACTCGGTTCGCTGCGCGGCTCGCTGGCCGACCTCACCGGCAACCTCGACCGCCTGCGCCAGCAGCTGCGCGACATCGAGGTGCAGGCCGAGAGCCAGATGCAGTCGCGGCTGGCCCAGGCCAAGGATTCGCAGCAGGGCTTCGACCCGCTGGAGTTCGACCGCTTCACCCGCGTGCAGGAACTCACGCGCATGATGGCCGAGTCGGTGAACGACGTGGCGACCGTGCAGCGCACCCTGCAGAAGACGGTGCAGGCGACGGAAGACGACCTCAGCGTGCAGGCGCGCCAGACGCGCGAACTGCAGCGCGGCCTGCTGCGCACGCGCATGGTGGAGTTCGAGGGCATCTCCGACCGCCTCTACCGCGTGGTGCGCCAGGCCACCAAGGACACCGGCAAGCAGGTGCGCCTCGACATCACCGGCGGCTCGATCGAAATGGACCGCGGCGTGCTCGACCGGATGACGCCGGCCTTCGAGCACCTGCTGCGCAACTGCGTGGCCCACGGCATCGAGGACGCCGCGCGGCGCGAGGCCGCGGGCAAGGACGCCAGCGGCCTGATCGTGATCGACCTCGCGCACGAGGGCAACGACGTGTCGGTGAGCTTCCGCGACGACGGCGCCGGCCTCGACCACGAGCGCATCGCCGAGCGGGCCCGCTCGCTGGGCCTGCTCGCGGCCGACCAGGCGCTCACGCCCGAGGAAGCCACCGAGCTGATCTTCCGGCCCGGCTTCTCGACGGCCGGCCAGGTGTCGGAACTCGCGGGCCGCGGCATCGGCATGGACGTGGTGCGTGCGCAGGTCGCCGCGCTCGGCGGCCGCATCGAGACGCGCAGCCAGCCGGGCCAGGGCACCACCTTCAAGCTGGTGCTGCCGCTGACCACCGCGGTGACGCACGTGGTCATGCTGCGCTTCGGCGAGGTGTCGATCGGCGTGCCGTCGAACCTGGTCGAGCTGGTGCAGCGCGTGAACGCCACCGACCTCGAGTCGGCCTACCTGCACGACACCCATCCGTTCGGCAGCGAACAGGTGCCGTTCTACTGGGGCGGCGCGCTGCTGCAGGCCTCGCCGCGCAGCGAGCACATCGCGGGCCGCACCAACACCCTGGTGATCGTGCGCAGCGCCGCGCAGCGCGTGGCGCTGCACGTCGACGAAGTGCTGGGCAACCAGGAAGTGGTGGTCAAGAACCTCGGGCCGCAGCTCGCGCGTCTGCCGGGCCTGGCGGGCATCTCGGTGCTGGCCTCGGGCGCGGTGGCGCTGATCTACAACCCGGTGGCATTGGCCGCGGTGCATGGCGAACAGGCGCGTGCGCGCCAGGCCGCCGCGCTGGCGCAGCCGGCGGTCGCGGCCCCGGTCGCCGAGGCGCGCGGCCCGCACGGCCAGGACCCGGCCGCCGCGCTGGCGCCGGTGGTGCCGCAGATCCCGCTGGTGCTGGTGGTCGACGACTCCATCACCGTGCGCCGCGTCACGCAGCGCCTGCTGCAGCGCGAAGGCTACCGGGTCTCGCTCGCGGCCGACGGCCTGCAGGCGCTCGAGCGGCTGCAGCAGGAGCGCCCGGCGGTCGTGCTGTCCGACATCGAGATGCCGCGCATGGACGGCTTCGACCTCGCGCGCAACATCCGCGGCGACGCGGCGCTGGCCGAGCTGCCGATCATCATGATCACCTCGCGCATCGCCGAGAAGCACCGCGACTATGCGCGCGACCTCGGCGTGAACCACTACCTCGGCAAGCCCTACTCCGAAGAAGAGCTGCTGCGGCTGGTGCGGGCCTACACCAGCGACACGGCGACGCTCGCGGCCGCCTGAGGCGCGCGCCCCACAAGAAAAAGCCCGGACGGCGAGGAGCCTCCGGGCTTTTCCCTTGGGGCTGCCGGCGCTACTTCTTCGCCAGCGTCTTGCTGCGTGCCACCGCGTAGCGCTGCAGCGTGCGCTCGCGCGCCTCGGCATGGTCGACCACCGGCACCGGGTAGTTCTCGCCGAGCTTCACGCCGGCGGCCTCGAGTTCCACCGGCGTCGCGGTCCATGGCGCGTGGATCGCGCCGTTCGACAGCCCCGCGAGCTGCGGCAGGTAGCGCCGGATGAACTTGCCGTCGGGGTCGAAGCGCTCGCTCTGCGTCACCGGGTTGAAGATGCGGAAGTAGGGCTGCGCGTCGCAGCCGCTCGAGCTGGCCCATTGCCAGCCGCCGTTGTTCGAGGCCAGCTCGAAGTCGTTGAGGTGCAGCGCGAAGTAGGCCTCGCCGCGGCGCCAGTCGAGTCCCAGGTCCTTGCACAGGAAGCTCGCCACCACCATGCGCAGCCGGTTGTGCATGTAGCCGCTCTGGTTGATCTGCAGCATGGCCGCGTCGACCAGCGGATAGCCGGTGCGGCCCTGGCACCAGGCCTCGAACAGCTGGTCGGCATGCTTGCCGTGGTGCCACTGGATCCGGTCGTACTCGGGGCGGAAGCTCTTCGACTCGCCCTTCTCGTGCACGTGCGGGAAGTGGGCCAGGATCTGGAAGTAGAAGTCGCGCCAGATCAGCTCGCTGAGCCAGGTCGCGGCGCCCGCGTCGCCCTGCAGCGAGAGCTGGCGCGCCACGCCCGCCACCTGCCGGATCGACACCGTGCCGAAGCGCAGGTGCACGCCCAGGTAGCTGGGCCCGCGCACCGCCGGATAGTTGCGCGCCGCCTCGTAGCGGTCGATGCGCTCGAAGAAGTCCTCGAACAGGATCGCCGCGCCGCGCGTGCCGGTCGGTATTTCGAGCGTGCCGAGGTTGCTCTTGGCGAAGCCCAGCGCCTCGAGCGAGGGCACGGGCGCGCGCCAGCCCTCGGGCGGCGGCGCCAGCGCGTCGGCATGGCCGCGGCTCGGGTAGGACTTGAGGAAGAAGTCGTCGACCTTGGCCAGCCAGGCCCGCTTGTAGGGCGTGAAGACCGTGTAGGGCTGGCCGGTCTTGGTCATCAGCTCGTCGCGCTCGAAGATCGTCGAGTCCTTGTGGGTGTGGAAGCTCACGCCCGCGTTGGCCAGCGCGCCGAACACGCCGGCGTCGCGCGCCAGCGCCTCGGGCTCGTCGTCGCGGTTGGCGAACACCGCCTGCACCTCGAGCGCGCGCGCCAGCGCCGGAATCTCCTCGGCCGCCGCCGCATGCCGCACGATCAGCCCGCCGCCGAGCGCGCGCAGTTCCTCGTCGAGCTCCAGCAGCGATTCGCGGATGAACTCCACCCGCCGGTCGACCCGCGGCAGGGGGGCGAGGATCGTGCTGTCGAACACGAACACGCAGACCACCTGGCGGCAGCTTCGCAGGGCGTGGTAGAGGGCCGCGTTGTCGTCCACGCGCAGGTCGCGGCGGAACCACATGAGCCCTTTGGGGTAGGTCTTGTCGACGGCCAGTAAAATCGGAGGCATATGGCTTCCGATTCTGCCCCGATGAACCTGACGCATCACTTTTTGATAGCGATGCCGGGCCTGGAAGACAAGACCTTCAACCGCAGCGTCGTCTACCTGTGCGAGCACAGCGAGCGCGGCGCCCTGGGCCTGGTCATCAACAAACCCAGCGACATCAACCTCAAGGTGCTGTTCGAGAAGATCGAGCTGCACCTCGCGCGCCCCGAGATCGGCGAGGCCCCGGTGTTCCAGGGCGGCCCGATGCAGACCGAGCGCGGCTTCGTGCTGCACGAGCCGGTCTTCACCGAGTCCGAGAAACCCGAGGAATCGGTCTACGCCTCGACCATGACCATCCCCGGCGGCCTCGAGATGACCACCTCGAAGGACGTGCTCGAGGCCCTGGCCACCGGCGCCGGCCCGCGCAAGGTGCTGGTCTCGCTGGGCTACGCGGCCTGGGGCGAGGGCCAGCTCGAGTCCGAACTGGCCGAGAACAGCTGGCTCACGGTCGGCGCCGACCCGGCCGTGATCTTCGACACCCCGATCGACCAGCGCTACGACAAGGCGCTGCTGCTGCTGGGCCTGGAGGCCTGGAAGCTCTCGCCCGACGCGGGGCATGCGTGAACGCCACGGCCATGCCCGACGCGCCAGCTTCCAGCCCCGTTCCCCCTCCCGTTCCCGCCCATTTCCAGAGCTTCCTGGCCTTCGATTTCGGCCAGAAGCGCACCGGCGTGGCGAGCGGCAACCGGTTGCTGCGCGGCGCCACGCCGCAGGCCACCATCAAGGCAGAGGGCGCCGATGCCCGCTTCGCCCAGGTCGAGGCGCGCATCCGCGAGTGGCAGCCCGACGCGCTGGTGGTGGGCGTGCCCTTCCATCCCGACGGCGCCGCGCACGAGAACACCCGGCGCGCGCAGAAGTTCGCGCGCCAGCTGCGCGGCCGTTTCAACCTGCAGGTGTTCGAGGTCGACGAGCGCTACAGCACCACCGAGGCGCTGTCCCAGGGCGCGCGCGATGCCGATGCCGCCTCGGCCTGCATCATCCTGGAGCAATTCTTGAGGAGTCTTCCGTGAGTTCCACCCCCGCCATTCCCGACGCCGAGGCGCTCTACACGCAACTGCTGGCCGGCGTCCGCGCGCTGCTGCGCCCCGACACCCGGCTGGTGGGCGTCACCTCGGGCGGCGCCTGGCTGGTCGAGCGGCTGCAGAAGGACCTGGGCCTGGCCGGCGCGCCCGGCGTGATCTCCTCGGCCATGCACCGCGACGACTTCGCGCGCCGCGGCCTCTCGGCCAGCGCGCAGACCGCGCTGCCCTTCGACGTCAACGGCGCCGACGTGCTGCTGCTCGACGACGTGCTCTACACCGGCCGCACCATCCGCGCCGTGCTCAACGAGCTGTTCGACTTCGGCCGCCCGGGCTGCGTGCGCCTGGCCGTGCTGGTCGACCGCGGCGGGCGCGAGCTGCCGGTGGCGGCCGACTTCGCCGCCACCACGCTCGCGCTGCCCCATTCGCAGTCGCTGGCGCTGGCGCGTGCCGACGACGGCGCCTTCAGCCTCCAGGTCGAGGAAAGCAAGTAAGCCATGCTCTACAAGCGCAATCCCCAGCTCAACAAGAACGGCGAGCTCATCCACCTGCTGTCGATCGAGGGCCTGCCCAGGGACATCCTCACCCACATCCTCGACACCGCCGCCAACTTCACGAGCGTGAGCGACCGCGAGGTGAAGAAGGTGCCGCTCCTGCGCGGCAAGAGCGTGTTCAACCTGTTCTTCGAGAACAGCACGCGCACCCGCACCACCTTCGAGATCGCGGCCAAGCGGCTGTCGGCCGACGTCATCAACCTCGACATCGCGCGTTCCTCGGCGAGCAAGGGCGAGTCGCTGCTCGACACCATCGCCAACCTCAGCGCGATGGCGGCCGACCTGTTCGTGGTGCGCCACAGCGAGTCGGGCGCGCCCTACCTGATCGCGCAGCACGTCGCGCCGCACGTGCACGTGGTGAATGCCGGCGACGGCCGCCACGCGCACCCGACGCAGGGGCTGCTCGACATGTACACCATCCGCCACTACAAGAAGGACTTCGCCAACCTCACGGTGGCGATCGTCGGCGACGTGCTGCATTCGCGCGTGGCGCGCTCCGATATCCACGCGCTCACCACCCTGGGCTGCGCCGAGGTGCGCGTGGTCGGCCCCAAGACCCTGGTGCCCGGCGACATGGCCGGCATGGGCGTGCGCGTGTGCCACACGCTCGAGGAAGGCATCAAGGACTGCGACGTGGTCATCATGCTGCGGCTGCAGAACGAGCGCATGAGCGGCGCGCTGCTGCCCTCGTCGCAGGAGTTCTTCAAGACCTACGGCCTCACGCCCGAGAAGCTGCAACTCGCGAAGCCCGACGCCATCGTGATGCACCCGGGCCCGATCAACCGCGGCGTCGAGATCGACTCGGCCGTGGTCGACGGCCGCCAGAGCGTCATCCTCCCGCAGGTCACTTTCGGCATCGCCGTGCGGATGGCCGTGATGAGCATCGTCGCAGGTAACGAAGCATGAACATACTGATCTCCAACGGCCGCGTGGTCGACCCCGCCTCGGGCACCGACAAGCAGGCCGACATCGCCATCGCCGACGGCCGCATCGTCGGCATCGGCGCCATTCCCGCGGGCTTCACCGCCGAGCGCACCATCGACGCCGCGGGCTGCATCGTCGCGCCCGGCCTGGTCGACCTCGCCGCGCGGCTGCGCGAGCCCGGCTACGAGCACGAAGGCATGCTCGGCAGCGAGATGGCCGCGGCCGTGGCCGGCGGCGTCACCAGCCTGGTGTGCCCGCCCGACACCGACCCCGTGCTCGACGAGCCCGGCCTGGTCGAGATGCTGACCTTCCGCGCCGGCAAGCTGCCGGGCGCGCGCCTGTTCCCGCTCGGCGCGCTCACGCGCGGCCTGGCCGGCGGCGTGCTGACCGAGATGGCCGAGCTCACCGAGCGCGGCTGCGTGGGCTTCAGCCAGGCCGATGTGCCGCTGGCCGACACCCAGGTGCTGCAGCGCGCGATGCTCTATGCGAGCACCTTCGGCTACACCGTGTGGCTGCGCCCGCAGGACCGCGACCTCGGCAAGGGCGTGGCCGCCAGCGGCGCGCTCGCCACCCGGCTCGGCCTCTCGGGCGTGCCGGTGGCGGCCGAGACCATCGCCATCTTCACCATCGTCGAGCTGATGCGCAGCACGAAGGCGCGCGTGCACCTGTGCCGCCTCTCGAGCGCCGCCGGGCTCGCGCTGGTGCGCGCCGCCAAGGCCGAGGGCCTGCCGCTGAGCTGCGACGTCAGCATCAATTCGCTGCACCTGGCCGACACCGACATCGGCTACTTCGACAGCCGCGCGCGCCTGAGCCCGCCGCTGCGCCAGCAGGGCGACCGCGACGCGCTCTCGGCCGCGCTGGCCGACGGCACCATCGATGCGCTGGTGTCCGACCACACGCCGGTCGAGGCCGATGCCAAGAACCTGCCGTTCGCCGAGAGCGAGCCCGGCGCCACCGGGCTCGAGCTGCTGCTGCCGCTGGCGCTGCAATGGGGCGAGCGCAGCGGCGCGGGCCTCGCGCGCGCGCTCGAGGCGATCACGAGCGCGCCCGCGCGGCTGCTGCCCGCGACCGAAGCCTGCGCCGGCATCGGCCGCATCGCCGTCGGCGGTCCGGCCGACCTGTGCATCTTCGATCCGTCCCTCGAATGGCAGGTCACGCCCGAGGCGCTGCGCAGCCAGGGCAAGTACACGCCCTTCGGCGGCTACGCCATGCAGGGCCGCGTGCGCCACACCCTCGTGGCCGGGCGCGTGGTGCACGGCTGAGCCGCCTCACGGCGCGCGACGACGACAACAACAGGAAGAAGGCGGTCGGGCCGATGCTGCATTCACTCAAGGCACTGCGCCGGCTGCTGCATGCGATCGCGCATGCGGTCGCCGGCTGGTGGACCATCCGCTTCACTTTCCCGAGCCTGTCGCAAGCCGAGCGCAACGCGCGCGTGCAGGCCTGGGCCGCGCGCATGCTCGAGATCATGGGCATCACCCTGCGCGTGCAGGGCACGCCGCCCGCGCACGGGCCGGTGCTCTTGATCTGCAACCACCTCTCGTGGCTCGACATCACGGTGATCCACGCGGCGCGCCACGTGCGCTTCGTGTCGAAATCCGACGTCAAGCACTGGCCGCTGATCGGCACGCTGTCGAGCGGCGCCGGCACGCTCTACATCGAGCGCGAACGCCGCCGCGACGCGCTGCGCGTGGTGCACCACATGACCGACGCGCTGCGCAACGGCGACATGATCGCGGTGTTCCCCGAGGGCACCACCAGCGACGGCCGCGGCCTGCTGCCTTTTCATGCCAATCTGCTGCAGGCCGCGATCTCCTCGGGCGCGCCCGTGGTGCCGGCCGCGCTGCGCTTTGCCGATGCCGCCACCGGCGAGACCAGCCAGGCGCCGCGCTACATCGACGACGACAACCTCGCCACCTCGCTGTGGAACACGCTGCGCGCGCCGCCGCTCCTGGCCATCGTGCGCTTCGGCGAGCCGCAGTCCTCGTACAGCCGCGAGCGCCGCACCTGGGCGCAGACGCTGCACGAGGACGTGCAGCAGCTGCGTCGCGACACGCACTGAGCGGGTCTTCCGTCAGCGGGCCTCGCGCAGCTTGCGCGAAACCACGACCGGCAGGGCGTCTTCGCGCCGCTCGCCGGGCACCACCAGCACGTCGGCCGTGGCCCAGCACAGCACGCGCTGCGCGATGCTGCCGAGGAGGAAATCGGCCAGCGCATGGGCGCGGCGCTTGCCGACCACGAGCAGCTCGGCGCGCGCGTGCTGCTGCTGCACCGTGGCCTGCCGCGCCGGGTCGCCGCGGCCGAGGGTCGACAGCACGCGGTTGCGCCGCGCGCTCGACGAATCGGTCAGCGAGAGCAGCCGTTCGCGCGCCTGCCGCTGGCAGTCGTGGCGGTAGGTCCGGATGGCGTGGTCCGAGACCTCGGCATAGCGCAGCCTGCTTTCGTGCAGCGTGTTGAGCGCATGGAACAGCTCGAGCGAAGCGTCGGCGTCGAGGCCATGGGCCAGGCTCACGAGCGCGCGCGACGCGGGCGTGAAGTCCACCGCCACCAGGATGCGGCCGTAGCGCTGCCGCGTGGCCAGCCGCGTCACCAGCACCGGGCAGCGCAGCTGCCGCAGCAGGCGCTCCACGGGCTGGCCCGCGAAGAAGGCGCCGGGCGAACGGTCGCGCTCGTGCCGCAGCACCACGAGGTCGGCGTGGCGCGCCTCGTCCACGATCTGCGCGAGGCCGCCGTCCGCCGCCGCCACCTGCTTGACCAGCACGCCGAAGCGCGCGCCCATGGCCCGGGCCAGGCCCGCGAGCGCGGTGGCCGCCTCGGCATGCGCGAGCGGTGCGAGGTTCGCGGGCGCGTACATGAGCTTGAGCAGCGCGCCATGGTCGGCCGCGAGCCGGGCGGCGCGCTCGACCGCGTGCAGGCTGCGCGCCGACAGGTCGGTGACGGCGAGGATGGATTGGAAGAAAGGCGTGCCGGATGCGGTATCGCCGCCGGGACGCACGTGCTCCCGCTGAGCCTGGGGTTGATGCATGACGCACTCCATTCGAAGCGCCCCCTCGATGTGATGGGGGCGCAGTCACGCGGGGCGAGGGCCCGGCGGTCGATGGGTTGCGTTGAAGGTGAAGAGAAAGAGGTGGACCGCCGGGCTCAGGAATGTGCGAGCGTTTGCGGGGTCGCTGCCGTCATCCATGCGCACGCCGGGGCACAGCCGCCGATACGGGGCGGCGCGGCGTGGAGCGACGGGTGAGCATGCATGCGGCGGAGTCTAGGCCGAATGCGAGCAAAGCCCGTTCAGTACCCGCACGGCCCTTGCCGGATTGAAGGGTGCATCCTCACCAAAAAAAAGCGCGCCCCGAGGGACGCGCATCGGTGCGCGAGGCACCGGAGGAGTAGAGGAAGAGCAAACGGAAAAAGGCGAGCGCGCGTCAGAGGATCCCGAAGATCTTGAGGCCGATGATCACGGTGATCGGCACGCCGCAGGCCCAGAGGATGAGGCTTTTCATGAAGGTTCTCCTGTGTAGTGAATGGCTTGCAGATTCACACGCGGCGAGGGCCGCGCATTGCAAGAGAACCGATGCACCGTGCGTGGGCAGGTGCCTACAGCCTCAGCCGCGGGAGACGCTGCTCTCGGCCGGCACGTAGCCGAGCCGGCGCGAGATCTCGAGCGCGCAGGCGCGCAGCGGCACCGCCACGCGGCCTTCCCAGTCGCTGTCGAAGGTGGCCTCGGGGCCCATCGCGGTGATGCCCAGCACGATGTTGTGCGTGGAGTCGAACACCGGCGCGCAGAAGGCGTCGATGCCCGGGATCGGCTGGCCCAAGGTGCGCGACATGCCGTGCATGCGCGTCTCCACCAGCAGCGCCTCGAGCTGCGACTGCGACAGCTCCTCGGTGCCGCGGCCGCCGGCCGGGCCGCGCAGGCGCGCGAGGTCGTCCACCATCATCTTCTCGACCACCTTGGGCGGCAGGTAGGCCGCGAACAGCCGGCCGGTGGCCGTGTAGGCCAGCGACATCACGGTGCCGGTGCGCAGGTTCACGTGCAGCGGATGGATCGGTTCCTCGAGCCGCACCACGGTCGGCCCGAAGTTGCCCCAGACCGCGACCGCGATGCTCTGCTCGGTTTCCGAGGCCAGCGCCTCGATCAGCGGCGAGGCCTCCTTGATCGGGTCGAGCCGCTGCAGCTTGGCCAGCCCGAGCTGCAGCGCCAGCGGACCCAGCTCGTAGCGGCCCGCGCTGTCCTGCACCACGAAGCCGACCTTGAGAAAGCTCACGAGGTAGGGATGGGCCTTGCCCACCGGCACGCCGGCGGCCTTGCCGAGGTCGCGCAAGGCCATGGGCGCGACATGCCGCCCGAGGGCGACGAGCAGCTGGGTTCCTATTTCGACGGATTGGATGCCACGTCTCGGCTTTTCCATGGGGCGCCCGGCGTGGGGGTTGAGAGTGGGGGCGAGTATAGCCATCAGGGTTTCTACTGATATTGTCGTGATCAATCGACGATGACTGATCATCTGATAGTAACTAAACGACTTGACCATATCAACATCGCTGCCTACACTCCGCCGCAACTTAAGTCCTACAGAAACAAGGCAGACAGGCAGAGATGGAACAGAACACGTTGGAATGCGATGTGCTCGTCGTCGGCAGCGGCGCCTCGGGCATGGCGACCGCGATCACCGCGGCGTCGCAGGGTTTGAAGGTGCTGGTGGTCGAGAAGGAGCCGCGCTTCGGCGGCACCACCGCGCGCTCGGGCGGCTGGCTGTGGATCCCGGGCACGCGCCTGGCCACGGAGCAGGGCATCCACGAGCCGGCGGGCGCCGCGCTCGAGTACATGAAGCACGAGACCACCACCCACTTCGACGCGGCGCGCGTGAGCGCCTTCCTCGAGATGGGCCCGAAGGCGATCGACTTCTTCACGCGCAACACCTGCGTGCAGTTCGACATGCCGGCGGTGTTTCCCGACTACCACGCCGAAGCGCCCGGCGGCCAGCAGGGCGGCCGCTCGATGGTCACGCGGCCGTTCGATGGCCGCGAACTCGGCAAGCGCGTGAAGCTGCTGGCGCCGCCGCTGCCCGAGCTCACCGTGTTCGGGATGATGTTGGGCTCGGGCCCCGAGATCAAACACTTCATGCGGGCCTTCAAGTCGCCGACCTCGTTCTGGTACGTGACCAAGCGGCTGACCCGCCACTTCCTCGACGTGCTGGGCCACGGGCGCGGCATGACGCTGACCAACGGCAATGCGCTGGCCGGCCGCCTGGCCAAGGCCGCGATGGACCTGGACATTCCCGTGTGGCTGTCGTCGCCCGTGAAGAAACTCGTGGTCGAGTACGACGGCGTTTCCGGCGCGGTGGTGCAGCACGAAGGCAAGAGCATGCGCGTGGTGGCCAAGCGCGGCGTGGTGCTGGCCTGCGGTGGTTTTCCTTATGACGTGGAGCGCCGCAAGCAACTGTTTCCGCATGCGCCCACCGGCAAGGAGCACTACTCGCCATCGCCTTCCACCAACACCGGCGACGGCCTGCGCCTGGCCGAAGCCGTGGGCGGCCGCGTCGACGGCACCATTCCGCACGCGGCGGCCTGGGTGCCCGCATCGGTCACCACGCGCCCCGACGGCACCAAGGGCGTGATGCCCCACTTCATCGACCGCGCCAAGCCCGGTGTGATCGCGGTCACGCCCAAGGGCCGGCGCTTCGCCAACGAAGGCAACTCGTACCACGACTTCGTGCAGGCCATGGTCAAGGCCTGCGCCGGCGAGCCCGAGGTCACGGCCTGGCTGCTGTGCGACCACAAGGCCTTGCGCGACTACGGCCTGGGCTGCGTGGCACCGGCGCCGCTGCCGATCGGCCGGCACCTCAAGAGCGGCTACCTGAAGCACGGCGCCAGCGTCGGCGAGCTCGCGAAGCAGATCGGCATCGCGCCCGAGGTGCTCGAGGCCACGGTGAAGGAATTCAACGACGGCGCGCGCACCGGCGACGACCCGCTGTTCGGCAAGGGCAGCAAGGCCTACAACCGCTATCAGGGCGACGCCAACGTCACGCCCAATCCCTGCGTGGCGCCGCTGGAGCACGGCCCCTACTACGCGATCAAGCTGGTGATCGGCGACATCGGCACCTTCGCCGGCCTGGTGGTCGACGAGAAGACCCGCGTGCTCGACGCCAACCGCCAGCCGATCAAGGGCCTCTACGCGGTCGGCAACGACGCGGCCAGCGTGATGGGCGGCAACTACCCGGGCGCCGGCATCACGCTCGGCCCGGCACTGACCTTCGGCTACGTCGCGGGCCTGCAGGTGGCGCAGGGCGCCACGGCGGCCGCCACGCTGCAGGTGGAGCAACGCGAAGCAGTGCCCGTGCGCCGCACCGCCTGAGTCCTCTTCCCTTCAACCACCCCCATTCATCAGAAGGAACCTTCCCGATGGCCTTTCCTCCCCACGTCGCGCCGCGCCTGCTCGAAGGCCGCCTCGCGCTGATCACCGGCGCCGGCCAGGGCAACGGCCGCGCGCTCGCGCTGGGCCTGGCGCAGGCCGGCGCGCGCGTCGTCGTCACCGACATGAACGAGGCCACCGTGGCCGAGACCGCGCAACTGGTGCGCGACGAAGGCGGCCAGGCCTGGTCCTTCGTGCTCGACGTGACCTCGCCCGAGGCCTGCCATGCGCTCGCGATACGCGTGGGCGAGGAGATCGGCGCCATCGACCTGCTGG
This sequence comes from Variovorax endophyticus, assembly GCF_025376855.1. NCBI lineage: Bacteria > Pseudomonadati > Pseudomonadota > Betaproteobacteria > Burkholderiales > Comamonadaceae > Variovorax > Variovorax endophyticus. Next base: position 32,922 of record NZ_JAHUTH010000013.1, on the reverse strand, counting down.
TGAACAACGCCGGCATCATCATCCGCGAAGGCACCGCCAGCCCCAACGCCGCGGCCAACTGGAAGAAGACGCTCGATGTCAACGTGCACGGCACCTTCAACGTCACCCACGCCTGGCTCGGCGCGATCAAGGCCACGAAGGGCGCGGTGATCAACATCGCTTCCATCGCCGCCTACGCGGGGCAGGGCGCGAGCCTCGGCTATTCGCCCTCCAAGGGCGCGATCAAGATGTTCACCCAGTCGCTCGCGCAGGAGCTCGCGCCCTTCGGCGTGCGCGTCAACGCGCTCGCGCCCGGCGTGATCGAGACGCCGATGACCGCCGCCACGCGCGAGAACCCCCAGCGCCTCGAGTCCTTCATGACGCGCATCCCGATGGGCCGCGTCGGCCAGACCGAGGACCTCGTGGGCCCGGTGATCTTCCTCGCGAGCGACATGTCGCGCTACGTCACCGGCATCACCCTGCCGGTGGACGGCGGCTTCCTCGCGGTCTGAGCCCGCCTTCGCTTTTCGCTTTCCCGACCGTCAATCCTCCAGGAGACAAAGAATGAAGACCTTCCGTCTGTACAAGACCCTGCTCGCGAGCGCCGCCTTCTGCGCCTTCGCCGCCGGCGCCTCGGCGCAGGACATCAAGCTCGGCTACAACGGCGACCTCTCGGCCTCGCCCTCGGCACAGAGCGGCCAGGCCGCGGTGCTCGGCATGGAGGCCGCGATCGCCGACCTCAACGCCGCCGGCGGCGTGCTCGGCCGCAAGTTCACGCTGGTCACGCGCGACGACGTGTCGGCGCCGCCCAAGTCGATCCAGAACATGAGCGACCTGATCGACAACGAGAAGGTGGTCGCGGTGTTCGGCCCGACCAACTCGGGCAACGCCATGGCCTGGAAGCACATCGCCAACCAGAAGAAGATCCCGGTGCTGGGCAACGTGGGCTCGGGCACCGACATCACCAAGCCGATGAGCGCGGGCGCCGACAACTACATGTTCCGCGTCTCGATGGTCGACCGCGAGCAGGTCGCCGCGCTGATGGCCTACGTGAAGAAGAACACCGCCGCCTCGAAGGTGGTGGGCCTGATGGCCGAGACCACCGGCTACGGCCAGGGCGGCCTCAAGGACATGGAGGAGATCGCCAAGCTGCAGGACATCAGGATCGCGGCCACCGAGCGCTTCGGCGTCGGCGACACCGACATGACCTCGCAGCTGTCGAAGATGAAGGCCGCCAACGTCGACACCGTGGTGGTGTGGGCGCAGGGAACGCCGATCGCGCAGCTGGTGCGCAGCATGGAGAAGATCAACTACTTCCCGCTGACGCTGACCTCCTGGGCCGCCGACAACATCACCTTCTACGACGCGGCCGGCAAGGCGCTGGCCGAGAAGCCGATCTTCATGCGCACCGTGAGCGAGACCCGCACGCCCGCGCAGCAGAAGCTCTTCGACCGCATCGGCAGCAAGCTCAAGGCGCCGGGTTCGTTCTCGTTCGCGCTGCACGGCTACGACTCGGTGCTGCTGCTGGCGCAGGCGATGAAGCAGGCCAACGGCACCGACGGCGCCGCCGTGCGCGCCGCGCTGGAAGACCTCAAGACCCCGGTGCAGGGCGTGCTCAAGACCTACGAGAAGCCCTTCAGCAAGACCAACCACGAGGCGCTGACCGCCAAGGACCTGGTCTGGATCCGCTGGAAGGACGGCAAGCTGCTGCCCTACAGCGACGCGCTGATCCAGGGCCTGAAGCCGGCCGACTTCAAGCAGTAAGAGCAAAAAGGAAGCGAGGCCGACGCGCCCGCGCGGCGCCCGGCCTCGCCTCGCAACGGAGATACACACATGGTTGAAGCGCTCCTGCAGGCGCTCATCAGCGGGCTCGCCGTCGGCGGTGCCTATGCGCTGGTGGCACTGGGATTCAGCATCACGTTCACGACCACCAAGACGCTGAACTTCTCGCACGGCGAGTTCGTCTCGGCCGGCGCCTTCATCGGCATGAGCGCCCTGTTCCTGGTCCTGGGCAAGCCGCTGGCCTCCACCACCTTCGGCGACGCCGTGCCGGGCGCCGGCGCGCAGCTGTTCGCGCTGCTGGCGGCGCTCGGCGTGATGGGCCTTCTGGGCTGGCTGCTCTACGTGCTCGGCGTTCGTCCGTTCGCGGGCCGCCCCGGCATGGCCTGGGTGATGAGCACGCTGGGTTTCGGCGTGATCCTGCAGAGCGTGGGGCTCGCGATCTGGGGCCCGAAGCCGGTGGTGGTGCCCGCGCCCGTGGGCGACACCGTGATCCGCATGTTCGGCGTCGGCGTGCGGCCGCAGGAGCTGCTGACCCTGGGCGTGGCCGTGGTCGTGATGTTCGGCTTCGACCGCGTGATGAACCGCACCATGGTCGGCAAGGCCATGCGCGCGGTGGCGCAGAACGGCAACGTGGCGAGCCTCATGGGCATCAACACCAACGCCATGATGATCGGCGCCTTCGTCGTCAGCTCGGCGCTGGCGGGCCTGTCGGGCTTCCTGCTCGCGCCGATCGCGCAGGCCTCGCTGTTCATGGGGCTCACGGTCGGCCTCAAGGGCTTCTCGGGCGCGATGATCGGCGGCCTCAGCAATCCGCGCGGCTGCGTCATCGGCGGCTTCCTGCTCGGCGTGCTCGAGTCGATGGTCAATCTCTGGCAGGCGCAGTGGCGCGAGGTGGCGGTGTTCGCGCTCGTGATCCTGGTGCTGGCCTTCCGGCCCACGGGCCTGTTCGGCAGCCGCGCGGTGGAGAAGGTATGAAGCGCCTGGTCCATCCCCTGGCCGTGGTGGCGGTCGCCGCGGCGCTGATCGGCATCGTCTCGCTGCTCGGCAACGACTACTACCTGCGCATCGCCTTCATGATGTGCGTCTACTACCTGTGCGCGGCCGGCATGAACGTGCTGGTGGGCTACGCGGGGCAGAAGTCGCTGGGCCAGGCCGGCCTGTTCGCGGCCGGCGCCTACGGCGTTGCGCTCCTGACCTCGCGCACCGACATGGACCCCTGGCTCGCGCTGCTGCTCGCGGCCGTGATCTCGGGCCTGTGCGGCGTGCTGATCGCGCTGCCCTCGCTGCGCGTGAAGGGCCCCTACCTCGCGATGGTCACGCTGGCCTTCGGCATCGTGGTCGAGAAGCTGGTCGGCGAATGGACCGACGTGTTCGGCGGCGCGCAGGGCATCTACGGCATCCGCCCGCTGACCTGGAACGGCGCGCCGCTCGACACCACGCAGTGGGTGGTGCTGGGCATCGTGCTGAGCGCCGCGCTGCACCTGCTCTTGCGCAACCTGCTGCAGGGCCGCTTCGGCCGCGCGCTGCTGTCGCTGCAGGCCGACGAGATCGCCTCCTCGTCGGTGGGCGTGCGCGTCTACCGCGCCAAGGTCATGGCCTTCGTGGTCGCGGCCGTCACCTGCGGCATCGCGGGTGCGCTGGTGGCGCAGCAGAACCAGTACATCAATTCCGACTTCATCACCTTCCACCTGTCGATCTTCATCCTGCTGCTGGTGCTGTTCGGCGGCGCGGGCTCGATGTACGGCCCGATCGTGGGCGCGGTGCTGCTCACGCTGACCGACGCGCTGCTCGCGCGCTGGCCCTCGGCGCAGCATTTCCTCTACGGCTTCCTGCTGCTGTTCGCGCTCTACGTGATGCCCGGCGGCGTGGTGGGGCTGGTCGACAAGTGGGTGAGCCGCTCGCGCCACCGCGGCGAAGGCGCCGGCGGCCAGGGCGTGCCGGGGCAGATCGGCCCGGGCGGCGAGGGCGAGCTGCTGGTGGTGCAGGGCGTGACCAAGTCCTACGGCGGCGTGAAGCCCGCGCAGGACGTGTCGTTCAGCCTGCAGCGCGGCCACATCCATGCGCTGATCGGGCCCAACGGCGCGGGCAAGAGCACCATGATCAACATGCTCACGGGCGTGATCCAGCCCGATGCCGGCGCGATCCGCTTCCTCGGCGAAAACATCGTGGGCCGGGCGGCGCACGCGATCTGCTGCCTCGGCATGGGCCGCACCTTCCAGAACCTGCGGCTGTTCGCCGACCTCTCGGTGCTCGACAACGTGATGCTGGGCCGGCACAGCCGCATGAGCAACGGCTTCCTGTCGTCGCTCGTGGCCTGGCCCACGGCCGGCAAGCAGGAGCGCGAGACGCGCGAGCGCGCGCTGCAGTTGCTCGACCTGGTCGGCCTCGGCCACCTCGCGCACTGGCCCGCGGGCAGCCTGCCCTACGGCCTGCAGCGGCGCGTGGAGCTGGCGCGCGCGCTGGCCACCGAGCCGCAATTGCTGCTGCTCGACGAACCGGCCGCCGGCCTCAATCCGCAGGAGACCGCCGAGCTCGGCGAGCTGCTGCTGCGCATCGGCAAGTGCGGCGTCTCGATCCTGATGGTCGAGCACCACATGGACCTGGTGATGTCGATCTCGGACCACGTCATCGTGCTCGACTACGGCATCAAGATCGCCGAGGGCCGGCCGGCCGAGGTGCAGGCCAATCCGCGCGTGGTCGAGGCCTACCTGGGCGTCGACGACGACGAGGCCGATCGCGCGCCGCACGGCCTGCAGCCGCAGCCCGCCTGAGCGAAAGGACCCCCACCATCATGTTGAAGATCGAATCGGTGAAGGTCTCCTACGGCGCCATCGAGGCCGTCAAGGGCGTGAGCCTCGAAGTGCGCGCGGGCGAGGTCGTCACCATCATCGGCGCCAACGGCGCCGGCAAGAGCACCCTGCTCAAGAGCATCGTCGGCCTCGAGCCCGTGGCCCAGGGCCGCGTGCTGATCGACGGCAAGGACTGCACGCAGGTGCCGCCGCACCAGCGCGTGGGCCTGGGCGTGGCGCTGTCGCCCGAGGGCCGCGGCGTGTTCCCCGACCAGACCGTGCGCGAGAACCTGATGCTCGGCGCCTACTCGCGCCGCGCCGACAAGGCCTTCGTCGAGCGCGGCATCGAGCGCGAGTTCGCGCGCTTCCCGCGCCTGAAGGAACGCCAGCACCAGCCCTCGGGCACCCTGTCGGGCGGCGAGCAGCAGATGCTCGCGATCGCGCGCGCGCTGATGAGCGAGCCGCGGCTGCTGCTGCTCGACGAGCCCTCGCTGGGCCTCGCGCCGCTGATCATCCGGGACATCTTCGATGCCATCCGCCAGCTGCGCAGCTCGGGCCTCACCATCCTGCTGGTGGAGCAGATGGCCAAGCAGGCGCTCGGCGTGGCCGACCGCGCCTACGTGCTCGAGACCGGCTGCATCACGCTCGAAGGCTCCGGCCGCGAGCTGCTCGACAACCCCAAGGTGAAGTCGGCCTACCTCGGCACGCACTGACCCCAACGTCCAACCCTTTCCAAGGAAACCCAATGACCGCACCCGCCACCAAGAAATTCGCAAGCCAGGCCGACCTCGAGGAGAAGAAGGTCTCGTTCACGCGCCTCTCGGAGAACGCCTATGCCTACACGGCCGAGGGCGACCCGAACACCGGCATCTTCATCGGCGACGAGGCCGTGATGGTGGTCGACACCCAGGCCACGCCCGCGATGGCGCAGGACGTGATCCGCCGCATCCGCGAGGTCACGCCGCTGCCGATCAAGTACGTGCTGCTGTCGCACTACCACGCGGTGCGCGTGCTCGGCGCCTCGGCCTATTTCAAGGAGGGCGCCGAGCAGATCATCGCCAGCCGCGACACCTACGACCTCATCGTCGAGCGCGGCGAGCAGGACAAGGCCAGCGAGATCGGCCGCTTCCCGCGCCTGTTCCGCAACGTCGAGTCGGTGCCGCCGGGCCTGACCTGGCCCACCATGACCTTCGACGGCACCATGAGCGTGTGGCTCGGCAAGAAGCTCGAGGTGAAGATCGCGCAGGTGGGCCGCGGCCACACCAAGGGCGACACCATCGCCTACCTGGAAGACCAGAAGATCTGCTTCGCGGGCGACCTGGTCGAATACCAGAGCACCGCCTACGCGGGCGACTGCTACTTCCGCGACTGGCCCACCACGCTCGACCGCCTGGCCGGCTTCGGCTTCGAGAAGCTGGTGCCGGGCCGCGGCGCCGCGCTCGAGAACGCCACCGACGTGCGCAAGGCCATCGCCTCCACGCGCGCCTTCATCTCCGACGTCTACACGCTGGTCAACAACGGCGTGGCGCAAGGCAAGACGCTCAACCTGATCTACAAGGAGACCGTGGCCGCGCTGCGCCCGACCTACGGCCACTGGGTGATCTTCGACCACTGCATGCCCTTCGACGTGACGCGTGCCTACGACGAGGCCACCGGCCACGTGCATCCGCGCATCTGGACCGCGGAGCGCGACATCGAGATGTGGAACGCGCTGGAAAGCTGAGGTGAACCGCAGCGCGGCCGCGCCGGTCGCCACGCCGGCCTCGGTGCAGGGCTGGATGCTGCTGGCCATGGTGCTGTGGGGCGTCAACGTCTCGGCCGTGAAGGCGCTCACCGCCTCCTTCGAGGCGCTGCCGCTGGCGGCGCTGCGCATGGCGGTGGCCTGCGTCGCGCTCAGCGCCGTCGTGCTGTGGCGGCGCGGCGGGCTGCCGCTGCTCGGCGCGCGCCAGCTGGCCGCGATGGCCGGCTGCGCCTTCCTCATGGTGTACGCCAACCAGATCCTGTTCGCGCACGGGCTGCAGCGCTCCACCGCCACCAACGGCGCGCTGATCATGGCGCTGAGCCCGCTGGTGTCGGCGCTGATGGCCGCGCTGGTGTTCCGCGAGCCGCTCACGCCGCGCCGCCTGCTCGGCGTGGCGCTGGGCTTCGCGGGCGTGGCGGCCGTGGTGCTGAGCCATCCGGGCGCCACGCTCTCGCATGCCGGCCTCGGCGACCTGATGCTCGCGCTGTCGGTCATCAGCTTCGCGGTCGGCGGCGTCGGCGTGCAGCGGCTCGCGCGGCAGCTCGATCCGCTGTCGATGAGCTGGGTCATCTACCTGATCGGCACCGCGATGCTGATCGTGCATGCCGCGCTCGGGCCTTCGCGGCTGGGCGCGGCCCAGCTCTTTCCGGGTGCGTGGCCGTGGGTGCTGGTGCTGTTCTCGGGCGTGGCCGCGACCGCGGCCGGCAACCTGATCTGGAACCGCTCCATCTCCGTCATCGGCATCGCGCGCACCGCCGTGTTCCTCTACTGGGTGCCGGTGTTCGGCGTCGGCTTCGCAGCGCTGCTGCTGGGCGAGACGCTGACCGTCTGGCACCTGTTCGGCTTCGCCGCCGTGATGGGCGGCACCTGGCTCGGCACGCGGCCGGCCAGGTCCTCTTCCTGATTCATCCATGTCCGATCCGCTTCCCCTGCTGTTCCAGCCGCTGCGCCTGCGCGGGCTCGAGCTTTCCAACCGCGTCGTCATCTCGCCCATGTGCCAGCACGCGGCCGAGCGCGGCCATGCCACGCCCTGGCACCTGGTGCACCTGGGCAAGTTCGCGCTCGGCGGCGCCGCGCTGATCCTCACCGAGAGCACCGCGGTCGATCCGCGCGGGCGCATCGGCACCGCCGACCTCGGCCTGTGGAAGGACAGCCAGGTCGCGCCGCTGAAGGCCGTGGTCGATTTCGTGCACGCGCAGGGCGGCGCCATCGGCGTGCAGCTCGCGCACGCGGGCCGCAAGTCGGGCAGCGAGCCGCTGTGGGAAGGCGGCGCGGCATTGAGCGCGCAGACCATGGCGGCCGACGAGGAACCCTGGGAGCGCCTGGGCCCGAGCGCGCTCGCGGCCGGCCCGGGCTGGTCGGCGCCGCGCGCGCTCGGCCTCGACGAGATCGAGGCCGTGGTGCAGCGTTTCGTCGATGCCGCGCGGCGCGCCGACGCGGCGGGCTTCGACGTGGTCGAGCTGCATTTCGGCCATGGCTACCTGGTCGCGAGCTTCCTCTCGCCCAATGCCAACCGGCGCGACGATGCCTATGGCGGCAGCCGCGACAAGCGCATGGCGCTCGCGCTCGAGATCGCGCGCCGCGTGCGCGCCGCCTGGCCCGAGCACAAGCCGCTGTTCTGCCGTCTCTCGGCGGTCGACGGCACGCTCGACGGCTGGAACCTCGACGACTCGGTGGTGCTGTCGCGCGCGCTCGGCGACTGCGGCGTCGACGTCATCGACTGCTCCTCGGGCGGCCTCACCGAGGAGACGCGGGCCCTGCCCGTGCCGCGCGGCCTGGGCTTCCAGGTGCCGTTCTCGGCGCGCATCCGGCGCGAGGCCGGCGTGGTCACGCAGGCCGTCGGCATGATCGTCGACGCGCGCCAGGCCGAGGCCGTGCTCGCCGCCGGCGATGCCGACCTGGTCGCGCTGGGCCGCGAGGCGCTGTTCGATCCCTACTGGGCCCACCACGCCGCCGCCGAGCTCGGCGTCGATCCCGCCTACCGCCGCTGGCCCGTGCGCCACGGCGTGTGGCTCGCCAAGCGCGCGCCGGGCCTCGCGCGTGCGCGCGCCGAGGCGGCCGCCGCATCCAACGACAAGGAGACCTCCACACCATGACCGACGCCACCATCCCCCTGCGCATGGGCCTGATCCGCAAGAAGCCCGACTGGACCGACGAAGCCTTCCGCCACCACTGGCGCCACAGCCATGGCCCGCTGGTGGCGACGCTGCCCGGGCTGCGAAGCTACCGCCAGAACCTCGTGACCGACCGGCTGCAGCGCGGCATCGATTTCGCGCGCGGCCCGTGGGACTTCGACGGCTTCTCGCAACTCGGTTTCGATGCCGCGGCGCAGGCGAATGCCGCCTTCACCGACGGCGAGCTCGCCGCGCGCATCCGCGAGGACGAGCGGCACTTCCTCGGCGGGCTGCACATCGTGGGCGTGGCGCAGAGCACCGTCATCGCGCCGCCGGCCGGACCGCACCGCCTGCTCAAGCGCATCTCCACGCTGCGCCGCCGCACCGACCTCTCGGAGGACGATTTCCGCCGCGAGTGGAAGGTGCATGCCGACCACGTGCGCCAAATGCCCGGCGTGGGCGGCTACCGCCAGAACGTCGTGACCGCGCGCGAGTTCGACAAGGGCACGCCCTGCGGCTACGAGACGCTGCCGATCGACGGCATCGTCGAGCTGTGGTTCGAGAACACGGACACCTTGAACGCCGCCTTCGGCTCGGCGCAGGGGCAGCGCACGATGGCGCATGCGAAGAGCTTCCTGGCGGAGATCACGGCCTTCGTCGTGGAGGAATACACGGTGGCCTGAGTTCGTCGCGCCCGGGTCCTCCTTCCGATGGAGGGGCCATGACTTTAGGCACTGGTTCCCTCGACGGGCCTTCGTTAACTTCGCGCGCTCTGGCGAAAGCCGGGATCGCTTGTTAACGAAGGGAGAGAACGCGATGAAGACGAAATTTCTGTGGGCCGCGGTGGCATTGGCGAGCCTGGCCGCGTGCGGTGGCGGAGGAGGCGGTGGCGGCGTCGCGCTGCCGTTCACCGCCACGCCGCTTCCCGGGCAGCAGCCCAATCCGGAACCGAACCCCGAGCCCAATCCTCCCGAGCCGAACCCGGAACCCAATCCCGCGAACAGCTCGGCCGCCTGCTTCAACGAGGCCGACCTGCGCGAAGGCACGAAGCTGGTGGTGGAGCAGACCATCACTTCCGGCGACCAGACCCAGAAGCAGCGCGTGACCCGCCTGACCCGCGGCCGCGAGGTTTTCCGCGATGCGAGCGCGGTGGAGCAGTTGCGCACCGTCTTCAACTATTTCAACAGCAGCGAGGCGCAGGACCGGCTGTACCTGGACTTCGTCGACGGCAACATCGTGCGCTACGGCACCCGCAACGGCGGCACGGGCACGAGCGCCTATGCCTACAACGATCCGACGATCCGCACACCCGTGATGACGCCGGGCCAGACCATCGACGAGAACTACGTGGTCTGGAGCGTGGAGGGCGAGATCCGCAACGAACAGCGGGTCTCCGGCACGCGGACCTACGTCGGGCGCGAGAGCCTCGAGACGGCTGTGGGGACTTTCCAGACGTGCAAGTTCTCGGCCACCGTGCGCTTCCGGCAGATCGACGGCTCGGAGCTCACGCAGGTCCAGGAGAACTGGATCGCGGCCGAAGGCCCCTATCGCGGCCAGGACCTCAAGCTCGCGGTGCGTACCGGCGACGTCCTCGCGACCTTCGCGCCGACGCAGATCACCTACGAGCCCAAGTGAGCGGGGACCGCGGCGCGCCGCCCAGGTGCCGGCCGAGCGCCGCCGTCGGCAGCTCCACCGTGCGATGGATCGCCCAGGCGAGCCCGATCGCCAGCGCGAGCGCGAGCAGCGTCGCGGCGGCCGACCCTGCGCCGTGGGCCATCAGCCAGCGGATCGCAACGTAGCCCACCAGCGAATGCAGGACGTAGAGCGGATAGGAGATGTCGGCGAAGAAGTCCAGCAGGCGTCGGGGCCGGAAGCGGTCCCTGAGCAGATAGGCCGCCGCGAAGATCAGGAGCGCGTAGCTGTAGTTCGAGACCGCGCTCGCATGCTGCTCGAAGCGCGGGGTCTTCTTCCAGGTCTCCAGGAACACGTACATCACCACGATGGCCGACACCACCAGCGCGCGCGCCGGGATCCGGCGCACGAACGCGAAGTGGAACAGCGTGCCGATCAGCATGAACGGCAGGAACATGAGGTCCGCGCTCATGCCCGCGACGAAGAGCTGCCAATGCCCGATCGGCACCACGTTCCAACCCTTGGGCACGCTGCGCAGCGCGATGTACAGCAGCACCGCGAAGGCGGCGATGGTCCAGGTCGGCCAGCGCCGCAGCAGTGGCCACAGCAGCATCGCCACCAGGTAGAACTTGAGCTCGACGGCGAGCGTCCAGTTGACGAGGTCGGTCGTCAGGTGTCCGGTCTGGCCCTGCACCAGCAGCAGGTTCGCGAGCAGCTGGGCCGGATCCACGTGGAAGGCGAGCCCCCAGTGGAGGCTGGAGAGCCATACCGCGAGCAGCGAGACGGCACTGGCCGCCCAGTAGGTCGGGAAGATGCGCAGCAGCCGCGCGATCACGAAGCGCGCGCGGCCGAGCTTGTGCAGCGAGAACGGGATCACGAAGCCGCTGACGAGGAAGAACAGGGCCACGCCCAGCGGCCCGAGGCTCAGCGTGGGAATCGAGAGCCATCGCTGCGATGCGGGCATGGCGCCCGTGGCTGGTGGCGCGAAGATGTACTGCGCGACCAGGTCGCGCTCGGTCCAGTAGGCCAGCGCATAGTGGCTGGCGATCACCAGCAGGACGGCCAGGCCGCGCAACTGGTTGGCGAAGGCGATCTTTCCCTGCGCGGGCGTCGTCATTGGATGGCTCGGGCCCCGGCGCGCTTCGCATGCTGGCCGGGTGCCTTCGCGAGACCTTGTCGTTTCGTGGGGTCGGCGCGATTCTAGTGTCGGGTCCTGTCGCTTCGCGGGCACAAGCGTCGCATGGGATGGAGAGGCCTCATGCCCGATGCATGCGCGCGCAGGTTCGTGGACAACCGCGCCGGCCTCGTTCCGACCCGAGCGGCGCCGCCCGCGCTCAGCGCCGGTCGAGCGCCGACAGGCGCGGATCCGCGGGATCGAACCCCCAGTCGCGCAAGGCCTCGTCGCCACCGCCGCGCGCCTCGGCCGGCGCACGGCCGGCGACGCTCGCGGTGCGCGAGAAGCGCGGCGCCGGCGCGGGCTGGCGCGCGCCATCGATGTGCACGAAGCTCTCGCGCGCCACGTGGTGCGCATGGCCCGGCACTTCGCCGAGCGACAGAACGGGCGTCACGCAAGCCTCGGTGCCGTCGAAGACCGCGCACCACGCATCGCGCGTGCGCGTGGCGAAGAGGTCGGCGAACCTGCGCCGCGTCTCGGGCCAGGCCGCGCGGTCGTGCTGCGGCGGCAGCGCATCGGGCGCCAGGCCCAGTCCCGCGAGCAGCGCGGCATAGAACGCGGGTTCGATGGCACCGACCGCCAGGTGCCGGCCGTCGCTGGTCTCGTACACGCCGTAGAAGGGGGCGCCGCCGTCGAGCAGGTTGGCCTCGCGGCGGTCCAGCCATTCGCCCGTGGCCACGCGACCCAGGATCGGCGCCATCAGCAGCAGCGAGCCGTCGACCATCGCCGCGTCGACGACCTGCCCCTGGCCGCTGGTGCGCGCCTCCAGCACGGCCGCCATCACGCCGAGCGCCAGCAGCATCGCACCGCCGCCGAAGTCGCCGACGAGGTTGAGCGGGGGCACCGGCCTGTCGGCCGTGCCGGTGGCATGCAGCGCACCCGTGAGGCCGATGTAGTTGATGTCGTGGCCCACGGCCCGCGCGAGCGGCCCGTGCTGGCCCCAGCCCGTCATGCGCCCGTAGACCAGCGCGGGCGATGCCGCCAGGCAGGCCTCGGGCCCGAGGCCCAGGCGCTCCATCACGCCGGGGCGGTGGCCTTCGAGCAGCACGTGCGCGTTGCGCGCGAGCGCGAGCACCGCGTCGCGCGCGGCCGGGTCCTTGAGGTCGGCCGTCACGCCGCGCCGGCCGCGCAGCACCGTCTCGTGCCGCGCGTCGCGCGCGATGCCCATGCCGGCCGGCGCGGGCCGTGCGATGCGCAGCACGTCGGCGCCCATGTCCGCGAGCATCATCGCGGCCCAGGGCACGGGGCCGATGGCGTCGAATTCCAGCACGCGAAGGCCGTGCAGCGGTCCCATGGCCGAAGTCCTTCAGCGCGAGAAATCGACGAGCACGCGGCCCGAGCTCGCGCCATCGAGCTGCCGTGCGCTGTGCTCCATCAACGCGCCCAGCGGGATGTGCCGCACATGCGGCAGCACGGCCGCCATGTCGGGTTTCCATTCGGCCGCGAGCTTCGCCCACAGGCGCCGCCGCTGCTCCACGGGCGCATTCGCCACGATGCCGAACAATTGCGCGCGCCGCATGATGAAGGGCAGCACGCTGCCCTCGTAGCTGTTGCCGGCCGCGTTGCCCACCGATGCCACGGCGCCGCCGTCGGCCAGCGAGCGCAGCAGCCATGACAGCATCGGCCCGCCGACGTTGTCGATGGCGGCCGCGAAGCGCGGCTTCTCCAGCGGGCGCTGCGGCGCGTCGAGCACGGCGGCGTCGATCACCTCGTGCGCGCCGATGGCGCGCAGCCGCTCCTCCTGCGCCATGCGGCGCGTGATGGCCGCCACGCGATAGCCGGCGCGCGCGAAGAGGGCCGTGCCCAGCAGGCCGACCGCGCCGCCCGCGCCGCTCATCGCCACGCTGCCCGCGTCGGGGGCGATGCCGAGTTCGATGAAGCGCTCGAGCGCCATCGCGGCCGTGAAGCCGGGCACGCCGATGACGGCGGCCTCGTGCGGCGTGAGTCCCTGCGGCACGGCCTGCACGTGCGCGGCGGGCACGCGCACGCAGGCGGAGAAGCCGCCATCGAACGCGATGCCGGTCTGGAAGCCGTGCACGAGCACGGCCTGGCCGGGCTCGAAGGCCGCCACCGATGACGCGAGCACCTCGCCGACCAGCTCGATGCCCGCCACGCGCGGGTACGACGTAATGATCTTCGCGCGGCCGTGCAGCGAGAGGCAGTCCTTGTAGTTCACGCCCGCATACAGGTTGCGCACCACGATCTCGCCCGCGGACAGATCGTCGAGCCGCAGGGTTTCCAGCCGGCTCCGGACCTGGCCCTCGGCGGTCTGGTGCGTGCGAAGGGCTTCGAATGTCTGGGGTATGGGCATGGGGCCATCTGACCAGCCGCGGACCGCATCCGCAAGCCGGTGTTTCGCCTGTCGAAACACGACTCGACCGCGCGCGCCGCGCGGCGCCACCATGCAGGCCCCCCGACCGGAGACCCACCCGATGACGACAGGCACACATGCCGCCCGACTGTTCGGCGATCACTTTCTCGAACGCCTGCAACCCGACGAGCAGGCCACGGTCCGACGCGTGCGCGACCTGTGCCGCGACACGCTCGGGCCGCGGGCCGACGCCGTCTCGCGCGAGGACCTGTTCGCCTGGGACACCTTCCGCACGCTCGCGCGCGAAGGCGTGATCGCCACCGCGTTCCCGCGCGAGTACGGCGGCACCGATGCGCGCCAGGCGCTGCGCATCCGCCTCATCGAGGAGCTGGGCCGCGTGTGCAGCACCTCGGCCTCGATGATCACGGGCACCGACCTGTCGAGCCGCGCCATCGTCGCGGGCGCGAGCGAGGCGCTGCGCCGCGAGATCGTGCCGCGGCTGTGCACCGGCGAGCTGCAGGCGGCCTTCGCGCTGACCGAGCCCGGCGCGGGCTCCGACGTGCGCGGCCTCGCGACCACGATCCGACGCGAGGGCGAGCGCTACCTCGTCACGGGCCGCAAGAAGTTCATCACGCGCGCGAGCACGGCCGACTGGTTCGCGGTGGTGGGCCGCGCCGAGGACGATCCCTCGGTGTTCATCGCGGTGCTGATGCCGCGCGACGCCGAGGGCTTCCGCATCGGCACGGAGGTCGACAAGCTGGGCTGGTTCGGCGTGCCGATCTCCTCGCTCGAATTCGATGCGGTCGAGGTGCCCGCCTCGCACCGCCTCGGCGCGGAGGGCGATGGCTTCTCGCTCGCGCAGGACGCGCTGCTGCGCGCGCGCATCGGGCATGCCGCGATGGCGCTGGGCCGCGCCATCGGCGCGGTCGAGATCGCGAGCCGCTATGCGAGCGAACGCACCGTGTTCGGCAGGCGCGAGGGCGAGCATCAAGGAGTGCAGTGGATGCTGGCCGACATGGTCACGCAGATCGAGGCCAGCCGCGCGCTGCTCGCGCTCACGGCCTACAAGTACGACACGGGCGCGAGCGACGTGTCGATCTTCGCGTCCATGGCCAAGCTGCAGGCCACCGACCTGTGCATGAAGGTCGTGACCGATGCGCTGCAGCTCACGGGCGGGCGCGGCTACCTGCGCGACTTTCCGCTCGAGCGCTTCTTCCGCGACGCCAAGCTCAACCAGATCGGGGAGGGCGCGAGCGAGGTGCACAAGACCGTCATCGGCCGCGATGTGATGCGCCGCGCGCCGCTGGCCGAGCGCAACCCCTGCCTGCGCGACGGGCCGCTCACCGACTACTGAAGGCTCAGATCACCTTCTCCGCGCGCAGCGCATCGAGCGTTGCGGCGTCCAGGCCGAACTCGCCATAGACCTCGGCGTTGTGCTCGCCGGTGTCGGGCCCGGTGCGCGGGATCGGCAGTTCGCGGCCGGGCACGCGCGGCACCACGCAGGGTGCGGGCAGGCTGCCGTAGTCGGGGTCGGGCAGCCGGATGATCGCCTCGCGCGCGCGGTAGTGCGGGTCCTGCTCGATGTCGGCGATGGTGAAGATCTTGCTGAAGGGAATGCCGGCCTCCTCGAGCCTGCGCTCGACGGTGTCGTAGTCGTGCGCGGCGAACCACTGGCCGAGCCCTTCGTCGAGTGCCACGAGGTTCAGTACGCGCGCGGGGTTGGTGGCGAAGCGCGGGTCGCCCGCCCACTCGGGCTTTCCGACGGCCGCGCACAGGCGCTGGAAGATCGGGTCCGACGACGCGACCACCGAGAAGTAGATGCCGTCGCGGCTGCGGTACATGTTCGAGGGCGCGGTGTAGCTCGCGCAGTTGCCCGCGGGCATGCGGACCGTGCCGAGCTGCTCGTGCTCCACGGGCAGCGGGTCGAGCAGGCGGAACAGCGCCTCGGTGGCGGCCAGGTCCACTTCGCAGCCGAGCGCCTGTGGGTCGCCGCGCAGGCGCGCCATTTCCGAGGCGATCGAGAACGCGCAGAACAGCCCCGCCACCGCATCGCCGACCGGGAAATTGCTGTGCAGCGGCGAGCCGCCGGCTTCGCCCGTGAGGTTGGTGAAGCCGCTCATGGCCTCGAAGATGCGCGCGAAGCCCGGCCGCGACTTGTAGGGGCCGGTCTGGCCGAAGCCCGTGAGCCGCACCACCACGAGCCGCGGGTTGGCGCGATGCAGCGTGGCCAGGTCCAGGCCCCAGCGGTCGAGCGTGCCGGTGCGGAAGTTCTCCACCAGCACGTCGAACTGCGTCACAAGCCGGAGCAGCAGCGCGCGGCCGGCGGGCTGGCGCACGTCGAGCGTGATGCCGCGCTTGCCGCGGTTGGCGATCTTCCACCACAGCGCCTTGCCGTCCTTCACGGGTTGCAGGCCGCGCAGTGCATCGCCGCCGCCGGGCAGCTCGAGCTTCACCACCTCGGCGCCCTGGTCGGCGCACAGCGTGGCGCCCAGGGGCGCGGCCAGCACGGTGGCCATGTCGAGGATGCGCACGCCCGAAAGGGCGCCGCGCGCGGGTCGTCGTGGGGTGTCGTCGGGGGAATGCAAACGTGGCTCCAAGGCCGGGGCGAAGGGCTCCGGGTTCGAGCCGGTTTTGCCAGACGCCACGCGGGCCAACAATCGCTGTTTCGCACAGCGAAACACCCTCCACGTTTCATTGACGCCCCATTTCGAACGGCCAATCATGCCCACACCAACGCGCACCACTTCACGCATGACAAGCATCGCGCTCCCGGGTCTCGTCGACCCGCACGACCTCACCGCCGACCGCCAGTTCTCGATGAACCTGGCGCGCGGCATGGAAGTGCTGCGCGTGTTCACCAGCGCCGACCCGGTGCTCGGCAACCGCGAGATCTCGGACCGCAGCGGCCTGCCCAAGCCCACGGTCTCGCGCATCACCTACACGCTCACCCTGCTGGGCTACCTGAGCCGCGACGGCGCCACGCAGAAATACAAACTCGGGCCCGGCGTGCTGTCGCTGGGCTACCCGCTGCTGGCCAGCATGCAGGTGCGCCAGGTCGCGCGTCCCATCATGGAAAGGCTGGCGCGCGAGACGGGCTGCTCGGTGAACCTGGGCATGCGCGACCGTTCGGACGTGGTCTACGTCGACACCATCCGCACCGACAACACCAACACCCACATGCCCGACATCGGCAGCACGCGCCCGCTGCTGGCCGCCGCGATCGGCCGTGCGCTGATGCTGGCCTGCACCGCGCCGGAACGCTCGGCCATCCTCAACCGGCTGCGGCTGCAGGACTCGGCCCTGTTCCAGCAGTTGCGCCCCGCGTGGGAAGCCGACCAGAAGCTCTTTGCCGCGCGCGGCTTCTGCCACTCGCGCGGCGACTGGAAGAAGGACATCCATGCCGTCGCCGTGCCCGTGCGCGTGCCGCCGCGCGAAACGCCGCTGGCGATGAACTGCACGCTCGCCACCTACCGATCGCCCGGCGAGCGCATGGAACGCAAGGTCGCGCCGCTGCTGCTCGATGCCGTGCGCCAGCTCGAAACCGCGCAGGGCCTGCGCTGAACCAGAAACCGGAACCTCGAACCCATGATCCGCAGCCCCGACAAGTTCAATGCCCTGCTCGCCGAAGTCCGCGACTTCATCCGCAACGAATGCATGCCCATCGAGGCCCAGGTCGATCGCGACGACCTCATCCCCGAGCCCGTGGTCGAGCGCATGCGCGCGCTGGGCCTGTTCGGCCACAGCATTCCCGAGCAGTACGGCGGCGCGGGTCTCACGAGCGAGGAGCTGTCGCTGGTGAACATGGAGGTCTCGCAGGCTGCCACCACCTTCCGCGCGCGCTTCGGCGGCAACACGGGCATCGCGTCCGAGTCGCTGGTGGTCGACGGCACGCCCGAGCAGAAGCAGCGCTGGCTGCCCGAACTGGCCAGCGGCCGTCTCACGGGCTGCTTCGCGCTCACCGAGCCCGAGGCCGGCTCCGACGCCACCGCGCAGCGGACCGTGGCGGTGCGCGACGGCGAGCACTACCGCATCACGGGCCGCAAGTGCTTCATCACCAATGCGCCCATCGCCGGCCTGTTCACCGTGTTCGCGCGCACCGATCCGCAGGCCAGGGGCGCGGCCGGCATCACGGCCTTCCTGGTCGAGCGCGACACGCCCGGCCTCTCGGCGCCCGCGGGCTATCGCAAGATGGGACAGCACGGCTCGCCGGTCGGCGAGGTGATCCTCGAGGGCTGCCGCGTGCACGAGTCGGCCATCGTCGGCGGCGTGCCGGGCCTGGGCTTCAAGACGGCGATGAAGGCGCTGAACAAGCAGCGCATCAATCTCGCGGGGCTGTGCATCGGGCCGGCCATCCGGCTGGTCGACGAGATGGTGGCGCGCGCTGCCTCGCGCCGGCAGTTCGGCCAGCCCATCGGCGAGTTCCAGCTGGTGCAGCAGATGATCGCCGAGAGCAACACCGAAGTGCATGCCGCGCGCGCGCTGCTGCTGGAGACGGCGCGCAAGCGCGACGACGGCGCCGACGTGACCATGGAGGCCTCGATGTGCAAGCTGTTCGCCTCCGAGATGTGCGGCCGCGTGGCCGACCGCGCGGTGCAGGTCTTCGGCGGCGGCGGCTACATCAACGACAACGTGGCCGAGCGCTTCTACCGCGACGTGCGGCTGTTCCGCCTCTACGAAGGCACGAGCCAGATCCACCTCACCAACATCGCGCGCCGCACCATGGCACGAGCCGGGCACCAGACCTGACAAGGTGTGAGCCGGCGGCGCGCGCCAGCCATCATCAACGGAGACAACCCATGACCCTCAAAGGCACCTTGCTGGCCGCGCTCCTCGCCGTCCAGTCGCTGGCAATGACCGCACCCGCGTTCGCGCAGGGCGACTACCCGAGCAAGCCGATCCGCATCATCGTGCCGTTCACCGCCGGGGGCGTGGTCGATTCGATCGCGCGGCTGGTGGGCGAACGGCTGTCGTCCAAGTACGGCCAGCCCGTCATCGTCGAGAACCGGACCGGTGCCGGCGGCTCGATCGGCACCGACTACGTGGCCAAGGCCGCGCCCGACGGCTACACGCTGCTGTGCGTGAGCCCCGGCCATGCGGTCACGCCGAGCCTGATCAAGGGCGTGGCGTGGAATCCCGTGCGCGACTTCCGCGCCATCGAGGGCTTCGGCGTGATCCCCAACGTGTTCGTGGTGCCGGCCGAGGTGCCCGCGAAGACCATGGCGGAACTGGTCGCGATGGCGAAGAAGGCCAATCCGCCGCTGACCTATGCGACGGCCGGCGTGGGCACGTCCAATCACCTGTCGGGCGAACTGCTGGCGCAGAGCGCGGAGCTCAAGCTCACGCACGTGCCCTATCGCGGCCAGCCCGATGCGCTCGGCGATCTGCTCGCGGGCCGCGTGACGATGATGCCGCTCACCGTGGCGCTGGCCGTGCCGCACATCAAGTCGGGCAAGCTGCGGCCGCTGGCCGTGACCACGAGCAAGCGTTCCGGCGCCTTGCCCGACACGCCCACGGTGGCGGAGTCCACGGGGCTGAAGGGCTACGACGTGGGCACGTGGTTCGGCTTCGTCGCGCCGGTGAAGACGCCCGATGCCATCGTCGCCAGGCTGTCCGCCGACGTGGCCGAGATCCTGGCCGATCCCGCGATGAAGCCCAAGCTCGACCTGCTCGGCCTCGAGGTGGCGCCGCAGGGCCCGAAACAGTTCGATGCCTTCATCGCGAGCGAGTACGACAAGTGGAGCAAGGTCATCAAGACGGCGGGCATCGAGGCGCAATGAGCGCCGCGAGCCCATCGCCCCTGCGGCCGCCGCTGTGCGAGCGGCTGGGCATCCGCCATCCGATCTTCGGCTTCTCGCACTCGGTGGAGGTGTGCGTGGCCATCGCGCGGGCGGGCGGCTTCCCGGTGCTGGGACTCGCGCGCGAGCTGCCGCACGAGATCCCGCACATCCTGGCCGAGGCCAGCGAACGCATGGCGGGCCTGCCGTACGGCATCGACCTGATGCTGCCCTCGCAGGTGCCCGACGAAGCCGCGAGCATCGAGAGCGTGCGCGCACAACTGCCCGCGCCGCATGTGGCCTTCGTCGACGGCCTGCGCGAGCGCTTCCAGGTCAAGCCGCCACAGCGGCCCAGCTTCTTCACGAGCCAGGTCCGCACCCGGGCGCTGTTCGACGCGCAGATCGAGGCCGTGCTCGACTCCGACGCGCGCGGCGTGGCCACGGCCATCGGCCTGCGCGCCGACCTCATCGAGCGCGCGAAGGCGCGCGGCAAGCTCACCTTCTCGCTGGTCGGCTCGGTGCGGCATGCGCGCAAGGCGCTCGACATGGGCGTGGAGGTGCTGGTGGCGCAGGGCTACGACGCGGGCGGCCACACCGGCACGGTCGGCACGCTGTCGCTGCTGCCGCAGGTCATCGCCGAGGCGGGCGAGGTGCCGGTGCTGGCGGCCGGCGGCATCGCCACCGGCGCGCAGGTGCTGGGCGTGCTGGGCATGGGCGCGCAAGGCGCCTGGCTCGGCACCTTGTGGATGGGCGCGAAGGAGAACCACACGCCGCCCGCGCTGCTGCGGCGGCTCATCGCCAGCGGCAGCGAGGACACGCTGATCACGCGCGCCCACAGCGGCAAGCCCTGCCGCGTGGTGCGCAGCGACTGGATCGATGCCTGGAACGAGCCCGGCGCGCCCGCGCCGCTGGGCATGCCGCAGCAGCAGGCGCTCACGGGCGACGTGTTCGCCTCGATGCACGAGTTCGACGACGCGCGGCTGATCTACGAGGCGGCCGGCCAGAGCGTGTTCGGCATCGAGCGGGAGACCACGGTGGGCGAGCAGATGGATGCGCTGGTTGACGGCATGCGGGGCGCGTGGGAGCGCATGTGGCGCTGGGACGCCCGATAGGGGCCGGCAGCGCGCGGGGCGGGCTGTTTTGTCCCACGTTTGTCCCGGTCGAAAAAAAAAGCCGTTGAAGATCAACGGCTTGGTGGTGCCTTCGACAGGAATCGAACCTGTATCTGAGTCTTAGGAGGACCCCGTTCTATCCATTGAACTACGAAGACGCTGGGCGGCTGGACTTTACCAGTTCGGCCGCTCCTTCCCGTGACGACGGGACTTCGTTCAGCGCAGGCCCACGCGCGAGGCGTGCCAGCGCAACGCGGCGGCGCGGGCCGGGTCGGTGGCTTCGATGCGGTCGGCGCGGCGTTGCAGGGCGCGCATCTGCTCGACCTCGGCGATCACCTTGTTCGGGCTCAGCAGGGTGCCCAGCAGCATGTCGGCCTCGTAGGCCAGCCTCCTGAGCACGACCGTGGCGCGACGCAGCAGCTTCGCGGGGACGGACGATCGGTCGAGGCTGGGCATGGCGGGAAGCTCCTGGGAAGAGAGGCACGGTGGACGGGGTGTCGATTTTATAGGGTTAACCCGAGGCCTCCCGAGGAGGTCGGGCCCGGCCCTCGCGGCGCGCCTCGTGCCGGTGCCGCGACCGCTCGCGGGGTGGGCTTACCCCGATACGGAATCTTCAAAAAATTGACCGCGATCAAGCCGGCGCGTTTCGCGCACGCGCACCATCGGCGCTGTTCGGATCCGGCTCAGACTCACTACAAAAGAGAGCGCACCTCTACAGCAGGAGACAACAGATGAAGCATTTCATTGCGCGCTTCGGCGCGTGTCGCGCACGAGTCCTGGCCACCGTCGCCGCCGCCGCGGTCATGGCCATCGCCACCCCCGCACAGGCCTGGGAACCGGCCAAGCCCGTCGAGTTCGTGATCCCCGCCGGTACCGGCGGCGGCGCCGACCAGATGGGCCGGCTGCTGCAGGGCATCGTCATCAAGTACAAGCTGATGAAGGAGCCGCTGATCGTCGTCAACAAGTCGGGCGGCGCGGGCGCCGAAGGCTTTCTCTCGGTGAAGGAGGCCAAGGGCGATCCGCACAAGATCATCATCTCGCTGTCGAACCTCTTCACCACGCCGATGGCCACGGGCGTGCCCTTCAACTGGAAGGACATGACGCCGGTGGCGATGCTGGCGCTCGACCAGTTCGTGCTGTGGACCAACGCCGAGCAGCCCTACAAGACGGCCGGCGAGTACATCGCCGCGGTGAAGGCGGCGGGCTCGAACAAGTTCAAGATGGCCGGCACCGGCTCGAAGCAGGAAGACCAGATCATCACGGTCGCGCTCGAGAAGGCCACGGGCACCAAGTTCATCTACGTGCCCTTCAAGGGCGGCGGCGAAGTCGCGGTGCAGCTGGTGGGCGGCCACGTGAACTCCACCGTGAACAACCCGATCGAGGCGGTGGCCCAATGGCGCGCGGGCAAGCTGCGCCCGCTGTGCGTGTTCGACGACGAGCGCATGCCTTTCAAGGCCAAGGTCACCGACACGCAGTCGTGGAACGACGTGCCCACCTGCAAGGAAGCGGGCGTGCCGGCCAAGTACACGATGCTGCGCGGCATCTTCATGGCGCCGGGCGTCAAGCCCGAGCAGCTGGCCTTCTACAAGGACCTGCTGACCAAGGTGATCGCCACGCCCGAGTGGAAGGAATACATGGAGAAGGGCGCCTTCAACCCGACCTTCATGACCGGCCCCGATTTCGAGAAGTGGCTCGCCAGCGCGGAGATCACGCACAAGACGCTGATGACCGAGGCCGGCTTCCTGGCCGCCAGCAAGTAGGCCAGCGGGCAGCGGCGGCCGGGCGCGCCGCCGCGATGCCTCGTTCGACGTGTGCATGCGCCCGCGCGGGCGCGTGCCGTCGCGCCCGGTTATTTCTCTCTCTGTCCAGACAACAACACGATGGGGGCTCCATGGAGCACGACGACAACGTATCCGACCCGGCCGCGCGCACGGGCGTGGCCACGAACAAGGTCGAGGCGGTGGTGGCATTGCTGCTGCTGGTGGCCGGCCTGGTGGTGGTCTTCGAAAGCCGCCGGCTCGGCGCGGGCTGGACCAGCGACGGTCCGGGCGCCGGCTATTTCCCGTTCTTCATCGGCCTGATCATCACGATCTCGGGCATCGGCATCCTCTACCAGTCGCTGCTGGGCAAGAACCGCAACACCGAGGTCTTCGTCGACCGCGAGCAGCTCAAGCGCGTGCTCTCGGTGCTGCTGCCGGCCCTGGTCTACGTGCTGGGCATCGCGCTGCTCGGGCTGTATGTGGCCTCGGCGGTCTACATCGCGCTGTTCATGGTGATCCTGGGCAAGTACTCCTGGGTCAAGGCCGCGCTCGCGGCGCTGGCCGTGAACACGCTGTTCTTCTTCATGTTCGAGGTCTGGTTCAAGGTGCCGCTGTTCAAGGGTGCGCTGGATCCGCTCTCGTTCCTCGGCTACTGACACCTCACGGAGCACAAGCGAAATGGAAGAAATCGGTGCCCTGATGCAGGGCTTCTCGGTGATCCTGACACCGACCAACATCGGCCTGATGTTCGTCGGGATCATCCTGGGCGTGCTGATCGGCGTGCTGCCCGGACTGGGCGGCGCCAACGGCGTCGCGATCCTGCTGCCGCTCACGTTCACGATGTCGCCGACCTCGGCGATCATCATGCTGTCGTGCATCTACTGGGGGGCGCTGTTCGGCGGCGCCATCACCTCGGTGCTGTTCAACATCCCGGGCGAGCCCTGGTCGGTGGCCACCACCTTCGACGGCTATCCGATGGCGCAGCAGGGCCGCGCGGGCGCCGCGCTCACCACGGCCTTCACCTCGTCGTTCGTGGGCGCCTTCCTCGCGGTGGTGATGATCACCTTCCTCGCGCCGCTGGTCGCGAAGTTCGCGCTGAAGTTCGGCTCGCCCGAGTTCTTCGCGGTCTACCTGCTGACCTTCTGCAGCTTCGTGGGCATGGGCAAGGGCTCGCCGTTCAAGATCCTGGCCTCGATGGCGCTGGGCTTCGCGCTCGCCAGCGTGGGCATGGACACGGTCACGGGCCAGCTGCGCCTGACCTTCGGCCAGCCCGAGCTGATGCGCGGCTTCGACTTCCTGATCGCGGTGATCGGCCTGTTCGGCATCGGCGAGATCCTGCTGTCGATGGAAGAAGGCCTGAAGTTCTCGGGCAAGAGCGCGAAGATCGATCCGAAGGTGGTGCTGCAGACCTGGAAGCAGCTGCCGCAGTACTGGATGACCTCGCTGCGCAGCTCGCTGATCGGCATCTGGATGGGCATCACCCCGGGCGGCGCCACGCCGGCCTCGTTCATGGCCTACGGCCTGGCCAAGAAGATGTCCAAGCGCGGCTCGAAGTTCGGCACCGGCGAGGCCGAGGGCGTGGTCGCGCCCGAGACCGCGGCGCACGCGGCCGGCACCAGCGCGCTGCTGCCGATGCTGGCGCTCGGCATCCCGGGCTCGCCGACCGCGGCGGTGCTGCTGGGCGGCCTGCTGATCTGGGGCCTGCAGCCCGGGCCGCTGCTGTTCGTGGAACAGAAGGACTTCGTCTGGGGCCTGATCGCCAGCATGTACCTGGGCAACATCGTCGGCCTGATCGTGGTGCTGAGCACGGTGCCGCTGTTCGCCTCGATCCTGCGCATCCCGTTCTCGATCATCGCGCCGGTGATCATCGTGATCTGCGCGATCGGTGCCTACACCGTGCACAACGCGATGCTCGACATCTGGTTCATGCTGGGTTTCGGCATCATCGGCTACCTGTTCAAGAAGCTCGACTTCCCGCTCGCGCCGCTGGTGCTGGCGCTGGTGCTCGGCGACAAGGCCGAGGACTCGTTCCGCCAGGCCATGCTGGTGTCGCAGGGCGACGTGATGATCATGTTCTCGAACCCGCTGGTCGGCGGCATCACCACCCTGGCGCTCACGCTGCTGTTCTGGCCGCTGATCGCCAAGCTGCTGGCGCTCTTCAAGCCGAAGAAGCCCGACGAGTTCGCCGTCGAGCGGCCGGTCGATTGAGCACGGAGGCCACGCCATGCCCGTCATCGCACTGACCCAGGAAATGGGCTCGCTCGCCAAGGACGTGTCGGTTCAGCTCGCCGAGGAGATGGGGCTGGAGCTGATGCGCCACGAGGTCATCGAGCGCGTCGCCGACCGCATGCAGGTCTCGACCAGCCTGATCGGCCGCCTGCGCGGCGGCAAGGCCGGTTTCGTCGAGCGGCTCACCGCCGACCGGCGCAGCCTCGCGCTCTACACGGCCGAGGAACTGTTCGCGCTGGCCGACCGCGGCAACGTGGTGCTGCGCGGCTGGGGCGCCACCTGCCTGCTGCGGCCGGTGCCGCACGTGGTGTGCGTGCGCATCACGCGCTCGCTCAAGAAGCGCATCGACTGGCTGATGACGCACCTGGAGACCGATGACGCCGAGTTCGCCGAGGCCGAGATCCGGCGCAGCGACGAGGCGCATGCCGCGCGCATGCATGCGCAGTTCGGCGTGAGCTGGGGCGACCCGGTGCTCTACGACCTGGTGTTGAACACCGACCGCCTCACGGTCGACAGCTGCGTGGCGCAGATCCGCGCGCTGGCGGCGCGGCCCGAGTTCGCCGAGACCGCGCGTTCGCGCGCGCTGCTGGCCAACATGGCGCTGGCGGCACGCGTGAAGGCGGCGCTCAAGGACGCAGCGGCCACGGCCGACATTCGCGTCACGGTGGAGGCCGACCATGGCCGCGTGAGCCTGCGCGGCATCGTGCTCGACGCGGACGAGCGCGCGCAGACCGAGGCCGTGACGGCCGCGGTGGAGGGCGTGGGCGCGGTGGACAACCAGCTGCGGCTGATGGCGACGACCCGGCGCTTCGCGTCGGCGAAGCAGACCTAAGGGCCTGGCGCGACCTCAGATCTTCCCGCGCTTGCGCAGCCGGCTCAGGGTTTCCGCGGAGAGATTGAGGTAGGACGCGAGCTCCTTGCTCGGGATGCGGTCCACGAGCTCGGGGTGCTTGCGCAGGAAACGGTGCACCCGGCCCGGCGCGTCCAGCAGGTGCAGCGTGATGGTGTGCGCCATGATCTCGCTCATGCCGCGCATCACGAGGAACTCGAACAGTTCCTTGGTCTGGGGATGGTGCGCCAGGAAGGTGGTCCATTCCTTCAGCGGCAGGCTCGCCACGCGGGCCTTGGTGACGCAGACGATGCCGTAGGGCGTGGGCGTGCCCAGGCGCATGGCCGCGTAGCTGGTCTCCATGTCGTTCTCGTCGGCGAAGCGCAGGATCATCTCCTTGCCCTCCGGGTTGCTCACCACCCGCTTGAGGATGCCGTCGAGGATGAAGTACTGCTCCATCTCCCGCACCCCCTGGTGCAGCAGGAAATCGCCCTTGTTGCCGTCGACGATCACCAGGTGAGCCTCGAGCTCGGCGCGCTCGCCCTCGTTCAGGTCCTTGAGCAGGATGTTCTGCCGGAGCTGGGCGCGAATGATGTTCTTCTCCGGGTGGTTTTCCAACAACGTCATGGTCACCGTCTTGCTCGATTTCGTCGCCTGCGGCGCCGCTTCATCGGGGGTCGGCGCCGTTTTCGGGAAAGTTGACCGAGGTCAACGGCCGAAAGGATGGCCCGAATCATAGTCGCGGCTCGGGCCTCGGCCATTCACCCCAGCAGAAGGAGAGACATGTCTTCAGTTAGCACAGCCAAAGAGGCGGCCACGACGCTCGACGAGGCGATCAAGCCCAAGAGCCGGCCAGCCAACGGCGCCGCCGACGACCAGCAACTCGTCGCGCGCGCCCTCCAGCAGATGACGCAGGAAGCGCCGGAAGCGGAAACCACCGATGGTTTCCACCTGGTGATCGACGCGCTGAAGCTGAACGACATCGACACCATCTTCGCGCTGCCGGGCATCCCGATCACCGACCTGACCCGCATGGCGCAGGCCGAGGGCATGCGCGTGATCTCGTTCCGCCACGAGCAGCACGCCGGCAATGCCGCCGCTGCCGCCGGCTTCCTCACGCAGAAGCCCGGCATCTGCCTCACGGTGTCGGCGCCCGGCTTCCTCAACGGCCTGACCGCGCTGGCCAACGCCACCACCAACTGCTTCCCGATGATCCTGATCAGCGGCTCCAGCGAGCGCGAGATCGTCGACCTGCAGCAGGGCGACTACGAGGAGATGGACCAGCTGGCGATCGCCAAGCCGCTGTGCAAGGCCGCGTTCCGCGTGCTGCACGCCGAGGACATCGGCGTGGGCATCGCGCGCGCCATCCGCTCGGCCGTCTCGGGCCGCCCCGGCGGCGTGTACCTCGACCTGCCGGCCAAGCTGTTCGCGCAGACGATGGACGCCATCAAGGGCAGGAACTCGCTGATCAAGGTCATCGACCCCGCGCCGCGCCAGATCCCGGCCGCCGATGCCGTGCAGCGCGCGCTCGACCTGCTCAAGGGCGCGAAGCGGCCGCTGATCCTGCTGGGCAAGGGCGCCGCCTACGCCCAGGCCGATGCCGACATCCGCGCGCTGGTCGAGAAGACCGGCATCCCCTACCTGCCGATGTCGATGGCCAAGGGCCTGTTGCCCGACACGCATGCGCAGTCGGCCGCCGCCGCGCGCTCCTACGTGCTGCAGGAAGCCGACGTGGTGCTGCTGGTGGGCGCGCGCCTGAACTGGCTGCTCTCGCACGGCAAGGGCAAGACCTGGGGCCAGGACAAGGGCGCCAAGCAGTTCATCCAGATCGACATCGCGCCGACCGAGATCGACAGCAACGTGGCGATCGCCGCGCCGGTGATCGGCGATATCGGCTCCTGCGTGGCCGCGCTGCTCGCGGGCATCGACGCCAGGTGGGCCAAGCCGCCGACCGAGTGGACCGGCGCGATCGCCGAGCGCAAGGACAAGAACCTGTCGAAGATGGCCGCCACGCTCGCCGCGCGTCCCTCGCCGATGAACTTCCAGAGCGCGCTCAGCGTGATCCGCGACCAGGTCAAGGCCCGGCCCGATGCGATCGTCGTCAACGAAGGCGCCAACACGCTGGACTTCGCGCGCAGCATCGTCGACATGTACGAGCCGCGCAAGCGCCTCGACGTGGGCACCTGGGGGATCATGGGCATCGGCATGGGGTTCGCCGTGGCTGCGGCCGTGGTCACGGGCAAGCCGGTGATCGCGATCGAGGGCGACAGCGCCTTCGGCTTCAGCGGCATGGAGGTCGAGACCATCTGCCGCTACAACCTGCCGATCTGCGTGATCGTGTTCAACAACAACGGCGTCTACCGCGGCACCGACGTGAACCCCAGCGGCACGCCCGACGTGGCGCCCACCGTGTTCGTGAAGAACGCGCGCTACGACAAGCTGATGGAAGCCTTCGGCGGCGTGGGCGTCCATGCGACCACCGCCGACGAGCTGCAGAAGGCCCTGACCGAGGCCGTCGCCACCGGTCGCCCGACCCTGATCAATGCCGTCATCGACGAGACCGCGGGCACCGAGAGCGGCCGCATCACCAGTCTCAACCCGGCCACGGCCAAGAAGAAGTGATTTCTTTCATTCCAGGAGATTCGACATGAGCAACAAACCTCTCAACGGCATCAAGATCATCGACTTCACGCACGTGCAGGCAGGCCCCGCCTGCACCCAGCTGCTGGCCTGGTTCGGCGCCGACGTGATCAAGGTCGAGCGCCCCGGCGCCGGCGACGTCACGCGCTCGCAGCTGCGCGACATCCCCGACGTGGACGCGCTGTACTTCACCATGCTCAACAGCAACAAGCGCTCGCTGACGCTGGACACCAAGCAGCCCGAGGGCAAGGTGGTGCTCGAGAAGCTGATCAAGGAATCGGACGTGCTGGTCGAGAACTTCGGCCCCGGTGCGCTCGACCGCATGGGCTTCAGCTGGGAACGCATCCAGGAACTGAACCCGAAGATGATCGTCGCCTCGGTCAAGGGCTTCAGCGACGGCCACCACTACGACGACCTGAAGGTCTACGAGAACGTCGCGCAGTGCGCGGGCGGCGCCGCCTCCACCACCGGCTTCTGGGACGGCCCGCCGACCGTGAGCGCCGCGGCGCTGGGCGACAGCAACACCGGCATGCACCTGGCGATCGGCATCCTCACGGCCATCATCGGCCGCGAGCAGACCGGCAAGGGCCAGCGCGTGGCCTGCTCGATGCAGGACGCCGTGCTCAACCTGTGCCGCGTGAAGATGCGCGACCAGCAGCGCCTGGATCGCCTGGGCTACCTCGAGGAATACCCGCAGTACCCGCACGGCACCTTCAGCGACGTGGTGCCGCGCGGCGGCAATGCCGGCGGCGGCGGCCAGCCGGGCTGGGTGCTCAAGTGCAAGGGCTGGGAGACCGACCCGAACGCCTACATCTACTTCACCGTGCAGGGCCATGCCTGGGCCCCGATCTGCGACGCCATCGGCAAGCCCGAGTGGAAGACCGATCCCGACTACATGACCGCCAAGGCGCGCCAGCCGCACATCACCGACATCTTCGCGACCATCGAGGGCTGGCTGGCCGACAAGACCAAGTTCGAGGCGGTCGACATCCTGCGCAAGTTCGACATCCCGTGCGCGCCGGTGCTGACGATGAAGGAACTGCTCAACGACGAATCGCTGCGCAAGAGCGGCTCGATCGTGGAAGTGCCGCACAAGGAGCGCGGCACCTACTTCACCGTGGGCAGCCCGATCAAGTTCTCGGACCTCAAGCCCGAGATCACCGGTTCGCCGCTCTTGGGCGAACACACCGACGACGTGCTGGCCGAGCTCGGCTACAGCCAACAGCAGATCGCCGCGCTGCACGAAGCGAAGGCAGTCTGAGCCAGGCGTTCCCCCGGGGCTTTTCCAGTCCACGAAGCGCCGGGGGGCGCGGTATTTCGGATGCGTCGAGGCGGGAGGCCAGCATGCAAGCTTCAGTGGATTTCAGGCAGCTCGTCGAAGGGGCGGGCGATGCCATCATGGTGTGCGATGCGGCCGGGGCCATCGTTCTGTGGAACCCCGCGGCCGAACGCATCTTCGGCTTCACCGAAGCCGAGGCGCTGGGTCGCTCGCTCGACCTCATCATTCCCGAGCGCCAGCGGCAGCGCCACTGGGACGGCTACCACAAGACCATGGACACCGGCATCACCAAGTACGGTGCCGATCTGCTGCGCGTGCCGGCCCTGCACAAGGACGGCCGCACCTTGTCGATCGCCTTCACGGTGTCGATGCTGTTTTCGCCGCAACGCCAGGTCTCGGGCATCGTCGCCATCGTCCGCGACGAGACAGCCCGATTTGCGGAAGAGCGCAAACTGCGCGCTCGTCTGCTAGAAGCGGAAACCACGATCAAAGAAGGAGACAGTCGATGAGTCAAGCGCTGGAGGGTGTCCGCATCCTCGATTTCACCCACGTGCAATCCGGCCCCACCTGCACGCAGCTGCTGGCCTGGTTCGGCGCCGACGTCATCAAGGTCGAGCGCGCCGGAGAAGGCGATGCCACGCGCGGCCAGCTGCGCGACATTCCCGGTGTGGACAGCCTCTACTTCACGATGCTGAACCACAACAAGCGCTCGATCACGCTCGACACCAAGAACCCCAAGGGTCGCCAGGTGCTCGACGAGCTGATCAAGACCTGCGACGTGCTGGTCGAGAACTTCGCGCCCGGCGCGCTCGACCGCATGGGCATCACCTGGGAACACATCCAGAAGCTCAACCCGCGCATGATCGTGGCCTCGGTCAAGGGCTTCGGCCCCGGCAAGTACGCCGACTGCAAGGTCTACGAGAACGTGGCGCAGTGCGCCGGCGGCGCGGCGTCGACCACCGGCTTCGAGGACGGCCCGCCGATGGTGACGGGCGCCCAGATCGGCGACAGCGGCACCGGCCTGCACCTCGCGCTCGGCATCCTGGCGGCCCTGTTCCAGCGCAACAGCACCGGCCGCGGCCAGAAGGTGCTGGCGCCGATGCAGGACGCGGTGCTCAACCTGTGCCGCGTGAAGATGCGCGACCAGCAGCGGCTGGAACGCACGGGCACCATGCACGAATACCCGCAGTACCCCGACGGCAAATTCGGCGACGCGGTGCCGCGCGCGGGCAATGCCTCGGGCGGCGGCCAACCGGGCTCGATCCTCAAGTGCAAGGGCTGGGAGACCGACCCCAACGCCTACATCTACTTCATCACGCAGGCGGCCGTGTGGCCGGCGGTGTGCAAGGTGATCGGGGAGGAAGGCTGGATCACCGACGAGGCCTACGCCACGCCGGCCGCGCGCCTGCTGCACCTGAAGCCGATCTTCGCGCGCATCGAGCAATGGACCATGACCAAGGACAAGTTCGAGGCCATGGACATCCTGAACCAGTACGACATTCCGTGCGGGCCGATCCTCTCGATGAAGGAGATCGCCGCCGACGAATCGCTGCGCGAGACCGGGACCATCGTCGAGGTCGACCATCCCACGCGCGGCAAGTACCTGACGGTGGGCAATCCGATCAAGCTGTCGGACAGCCCCACCGAGGTGAAGCGCTCGCCGCTCCTGGGCGAGCACACCGAGGAAGTGCTGATGCAGCTGGGCTACGGCCTGGAAGACGTGGCGGCGCTGCGCGCCGAACGCGTGATCTGACGACGAAGAACGCGGCGCGGTAATTCCGCGCCAATTCGAACGAATCTGCAATCGATTCGCCAATGGCATTGCCGGCGGCGAAGGGATTCGTTCGTCTTATTTTCTTGAATTGAATTGGAGTCATGCATAACTCCAAATGAATGCTCTCAATAAAATAGTTTGACTGTTATTTATCGTTCTGCACTTCTACAGTTTGAACATGCCGGCAAGTCATTCAATTCACCGCACGGCAGTCATTCGAAAGGAGCAGACCATGCAGAACCTCACGCCCGTTCAATACTGGCTCGATGAAACCGAACGCAATGCCTACAACGCCGCCTTCTACGAATTGGGGCTGCGCTGGCACTGGGACCGCCAGACCTATTGCGACCTGATGGGCACGGCGCAGGAACCCGAAAAGCGCATCGGCCATTATCTCGAGGCGAATCATCCGCATCTGCTGCGCGCCTACGACGCCGCATTCCTGGCCGATGCGATCGAACAGAAGAAGGAAGCCTACAAGCGCCGCGAAGGCGAAGGTTCCGCGCCGCTGTCGAAGCGCCATTTCAATTGGGCCGAATGCCGCGGTGCCGAACTCGGCGCCTGAATTGCAATTGAATAAATCAAATCACGGCTGATCCGATGAACATCCACGAATACCAGGGCAAGGAAGTGTTGCGCCGCCATGGCGTGGCGACGCCGCGCGGTTTCGTCTGCCGCACGAGCGACGAGGCGGCCGATGCCGCCGCCCGGCTCGGCGGGCGTTCGTGGGTGGTGAAGGCGCAGATCCATGCGGGCGGCCGCGGCAAGGGTGGCGGCGTGAAGCTGGCCTGGTCGGGCGCGGAAGTGCGCCGCCATGCGCAGGCGCTGCTCGGCATGACGCTGCGCACGCACCAGACGGGGCCCGAGGGCCGGGTGGTGAGGCAACTGCTGATCGAGGAGGGGGTGGAGATCGACCAGGAGTTCTACCTCGGGATGGTGGTCGACCGCGGTGCGCGGCGCGTGGCGCTGATTGCGTCGAGCGAAGGCGGGATGGACATCGAGGAGGTGGCCGCGCGCTCGCCCGAGAAGATCCACACGCTGTTCATCGACCCCGAGACGGGGGTCAAGGCAACCGAAGCCGATGCGCTGGCCCGCTCGATCGGGCTCGCGGGCCGCGACGTGGTGCAGGCGCGCGAGTTCATGCAGAAGCTCTACCAGGCCTTCGATGCGAGCGACGCTTCGCTGGCCGAGATCAACCCGCTGGTGCGCACGCGCGACGGCCGGTTGATGGCGCTCGACGCCAAGCTCAGCTTCGATCCGAACGCGCTGTTCCGCCAGCCCGAGATCGCCGCGATGCGCGACCTCGACGAGGAGGATCCGACGGAGATCGAAGCCTCGAAGTTCGACCTGTCGTACATCTCGCTCGACGGCGACATCGGCTGCCTGGTCAATGGCGCGGGCCTCGCGATGGCGACGATGGACGCGATCAAGCTCTATGGCGGATCGCCGGCCAACTTCCTCGACGTGGGCGGTGGCGCGAGCGTGGAGAAGGTCACCGCGGCCTTCCAGCTGATGCTGCGCAACCCGCGCCTGAAGGCGGTGCTGGTCAACATCTTCGGCGGCATCATGCGCTGCGACGTGATCGCCCACGGCATCGTCGCCGCGGCACGCGAGACGGCTCTGTCGGTGCCGCTGGTGGTGCGCATGAAGGGCACGAACGAGGACCTGGGGCGGACCATCCTCGCGCAGTCGGACCTTCAGATCATCGGGGCCGAGGACATCGGCGAGGCGGCTCGGCAGGCGGTTGTCGTGGCTCGGGTTCCTAAGGGGCAGCGATGAATTGCTGCCGCTTTTTTCAACGGGCTTTTTGTCGTTCGTTGCGGGCTCGCGCCGACGGGGTACTCCCCTCCGCGAATGTCCCCCGCCCTTCGGGCTCCTCCTTTATTTCGCTGCGAGGAGCACCCCATCGGCGCGCGCCAGACGCGCTGCGCTTGATCGGCCGGCACGACCCGAGCGCCTCCGTGCACAGGGCAGTGGGTGCTTCCCGCAGCGAAATAAAGGAG